>DATFOP010000210.1:0-3558 GCA_035265505.1 Propionibacteriaceae bacterium
AAGGTTGTCGGCATCGACGCTCGCAGCGGCACCCTGGCCTGGGCCTACGCCGGCCACGCCCTGGCCAACGCCGATCGCTACGGCGTCGTGGGGATCAAGGTCGGGGGGCGCCAATGGCAGACCGAAGCGTTCGACCTGCCAACCTGGACGAAGCTCACTCCGGCACTGGAGAAGACGCGGGTGGAGATCACCGTCCGCTGAGCCGCCGCGCCGCCGCTTCGATACGCTCATCCGGCGCCGTCAGGGCAAGTCGAACATGCCGCGCGCCAGCCGGTCCGTAGAAGTCACCTGGAGCGACCAGAATACCCTGCCGGGCAAGACCGGCGACGGTCGTCTGGCACTCTTCACCCCGGCTCGCCCACAGGTAGAGCGAGCCCTCCGAATGCTCGATGGTGAAGCCAGCTTGGTCGAGCGCCGAACGCAGCAGGCGGCGCCGTGCCGCATAACGCTGCCGCTGAACCTCAACGTGATCATGGTCTGCCAGCAGATCTATCATGACCTCCTGGACCGGACCTGGCACGATCATGCCGGCGTGCTTGCGGATGGCCAGCAATTCGGCGACCAATGGGGGGTCGCCCGCGACGAAGCCGGCGCGGTATCCGGCCAGATTCGAGCGCTTGGATAGCGAGTGAACCGCCAGCAGGTTCCGGTAGCTGCCGTGGCTGACCGCCGGGTGCAGCACCGAGATCGGGTCGACCTCCCAGCCGAACTCGCCGTAGCACTCGTCGGAGGCGACCACCGCCCCGCGGTCACGGGCCCAAGCGACTCGCTCGGCCAGAGTCTGGGCCGAGAGCACGGCGCCGGTCGGATTGGATGGTGAATTCAGCCAGACGAGGTCTGGCTCGTCGTCACCCAGTTCCTCCAGATCATCGCAGGCGATCGAGCGACAACCAGCGATTCGGGCACCAACGACGTAGGTGGGATACGCGGTCCTCGGGTACACCACCAGGTCGTCTGGGCCGAGTCCCAGCAGCGTGGGCAGCCAGGCGACCAGCTCCTTGGTTCCGATCACCGGTAGGACCGCCCTCGGGTCGAGCGAGGTGGCGCCCCACCGCCGCGTGAGGTAGCCGGCGATCGCCTCACGGAGCCGAGCGGTGCCCGAGGTGAGCGGGTAGCCGGGATTGTTGGCGGCACCGCTCAGGGCTCGTCGGGCGATATCCGGCGTCGGATCGATGGGCGTCCCGATGGAAAGATCGACGATTCCATCCGGGTGTTCCTCGGCAACGGCCTTCGCGCTGGCGAGCGTGTCCCAGGGAAAGTCAGGAAGGTCGCCAGCGAGGCTACGACGGTTCTTCTTGGCTTGCGCCAGGCTCACTCGTCGTGCTCTTGGGGCGGTAAGGCCTCGATCAGCGGATGGTCCTTGTCGATGAGGCCGAGCTTGGCGGCACCACCGGGCGAGCCGAGATCGGAGAAGAACTCCACATTCGCCGCGTAGTAGTCCTTCCACTCCTCCGGGGTGTCGTCCTCGTAGAAGATCGCCTCGACGGGGCAGACCGGTTCGCAAGCACCGCAATCCACGCATTCGTCGGGGTGGATGTAGAGCATCCGCTTTCCCTCGTAGATGCAGTCGACAGGGCACTCTTCGACGCAGGCTAGATCTTTCAAGTCCACGCACGGCTGCGCGATGACATACGTCACGGCTGTTGCTCCTTGGCTACCGAATGCGGCGCCGGCCTCGGCGGGCCGCGCCTGTTTGGCCTATTATCTCGCCCTTGGACAACACTCTCGAAGGACCCCAGCCCGTGGACGGGCTGGCCGGTGCCCGCCCGGGCGAGCGCTGGGTGGTGCGACACAGACTGGCTGACGGCTCGGCTACTGATCTGATCGGCTGGATTGCCGGGATGGAACAGGATTTCGTGTCGATCGCGATGTCTGACGCTCGAGTGGTTCGGCTGCCCATGGCGGACATCATCATCGCTCGACGGGCGCCCGCGGCGGCCGGTGGGCCGAGTCCACTGCGGACCACGGCGGAAGAACTAGAGGGCTATGCGCTGCCGGGTTGGCTCGAGATGAGCGAGCCACTGGGCGAGTGGACCCTTCGGGCAGCCCACGGTTTTACGGCCCGGGCGAACTCCTGCCTGGCCGTCGGTGATCCAGGGATGCCCATAGCAACCGCGGCAGCACAGATCGTCACCTTCAGCGGTTCCCACGGCATCGCACCGAAAGCTCAGGTCATCGCGGGTTCTCACATCGAGGCAGAGCTCCGCGCGTTCGGATGGGTCGACGCCTCCGAGCAAACCGACGTCCTGGTCTGCCGACTAAGCGACATGCTCGGCGAGGAGTTGCCGGATCCGGCCGTGCAGGTCGTCGAGACGCTGACGGCGTCGTGGCAAGCGGCGTATTCACGCAGCCGTCCGAACGCCGTGGATCCCGCGGTCGTCAGCAGGATTCTGGATGGTCACCCGCCGCGAGCGTTCGGCAGCGTGGCCGACCGCGGCGAACTATCGGTTGCTATTGTCCGCGGGCACCGAAGTGGCCCATGGCTTGGGCTGGGATGCGTGTGGACTGATCCCGCCCACCGTGGACAGGGTCTCGCCACCAAGATCATGGTCGCGCTAGGTCACTGGGCCGCTCGGCGCGGCGGCCGGTATGTCTACCTGCAGGTGTCCAGCGGCAACGAGCAGGCGCGACGTCATTATGTCGACCTGGGATTCACGCTGCACCACCGCGTCCGCTACTTGGGTCCCGTTAGACGCAGGTAACGCGGTCAGTCGGGGCATACCGCCAGTGGAAGTTCTCCCGCTTGACGACCGTGCCGCCCTTATAGAACAGCCGCTGAAAGTCGACGTCGAAGCCGCGAACCGGGCTCATCGGCTCGCAGTCCTCCGAATCGTCTTCGATGTCACGTCCGGTGGTGAACTCGGACTTGACCGGTTTGGTCGCCACGACCTTGTCGTAGGACTTGGTCGACCACATCCGGACGGTGATGGAGCCGCGCTTCCCGGGAGCGCCTTTGACCCGCCATGCCTGCACCAGGACTCCGTATCTGGTGTCGTTCTGGAACTTCAGGTCCAGGCTCGGCCAGGCAACCGTCGCTTCGCGGCCGGGCGGGTATCGGTCGATGAACAGGGTGTGCGGTTGGTGCTCGATGTCCTTCAGTCCGGCGAAGAACATGGCGTTGAAGGTGGTCGTCGCCGACTGAGACACTCCCCCGCCGAGCTCCGTGCGGAATTTGCCACCTTCGATGATGTAACCCTCGGTGAATCCGTTGGCGGCGGTCCGCTCGCCGACCACCCCGTTCAGCGAAAAGATCTCACCCGGCTTGAGCAGCGTGCCGTTGATCAGCTCAGCCGCGCGGCCGATGTTGACGTTCCGGTAGGGCAGGTAGGGGAAGTAGGTGGTGAACTCTCCGGTCACCTGCTTGATGCCGAGACTTTCGGCATCGGCCGTGGAGAACTCGGCCTTGGCACCCGTCAACTGCACCGATGCCGTCCGGGCGGGCCCGGCCTTGGTCAATGCCGGTTCGACTGCCTTGGCCAAGTCGGCCGCTTCGACCTTCGTCCCGTTGACGGCGGGGATGACCTTGGGCCGTCCATCGACGAGCCGTACGGTGGCGTT
>DATFOP010000211.1:0-2903 GCA_035265505.1 Propionibacteriaceae bacterium
AGATAACTTCACCGATGTAATTTCGCCTGGAGTGCCAATTTCTGCCCTCGGCCGAGTGCCTCGTCGAGGTCTTCCGCCGCACTACGCTCTCCCTGTGAAGGAGAGAGTCGCAGCCCGCGGCTGGCATGTGGTGTGCGACAAGCTGCTCCACATCGCCGTACCGCTGCTGGCGATCATCGGTTGGCTGATCTTCGGATCGCCGACCGGCCGCTGGGATCGGTGGGCGCTGCGGTGAGCGCCGAACTGATGTTGATCTCGACCGTTCAGCCGAGCTGAACGTGGCCATCGAACTGTCGGCGGACCAATTCGACGCCCTGGTTGCCGAAGAGTTGGACAGCATTCCGGCCGAGCTGGCGCAGGTGATCGAGAACTGCGTGATCTTGGTCGAGGAGTGGCCGCCACCCGAGGATCCCGACCTGCTTGGACTGTACGAAGGCGTCCCGCTCACCGAGCGCGGACAGTACTACAGCGGCACGCTGCCCGACCGGATCTTAATCTTCCGAGCACCGATCCTGCAGATGTGCGACAGCGTGGATGAGGTGGTGGACGAGGTTCACCTCACCGTGGTGCATGAGATAGCGCACCATTTCGGCATCGGCGATGCACGCCTGCATGAGTTGGGCTACGGCTGACGGACCTAGCCTGCTTGAGTCTGTGACGGCCAATGCTGCATGCGGCGCGGGGTTGTCGAAGGGTGGATCTCCGTCAAGAGCTGGCCACGTACACCAGAGCGCCGATCGCCGTGAGCACGGTCAATATAGTGATCAACAGCGGCGCCCGACCGTCACCAACGGCCTGCTCCGCGTGCAGGGCTTCGTGGGTGGCCCGGAAGCGAAGGATGGCGAGCCAGCCGACCGCCGCCGTACCGAGCAGGGCGGCCACCCCAACCGCCACCGCTAGAACCACCGACAGCGAGGCGAGAAAACGGGCCGCCAACAACGATGTAGTTAAGCCGGACAGCATGGTTCGCTGCCAGGCCAAGCCGGTGCGCTCCGCCTGCAATCCCGGATCCCACGGTGGCAGCATCAACTGAAACTCACCACGATGAGGGCGACCACGGCGACCAGAACGATGACGACGGTGAGGACCAACACAAGCGGCGAGGAGTGCAACGGCTGGCCCAACCTCATGGCCCGTTCGTTGCGGATCCATCGGGTGATGCCGTCGATGCCGCAGGCTAGCCCGCAGAGCACCAGCAGGATGGCGGCGAGGCGGACCTCGAGTCGTAATTGATCACTGAACCTGGACACTGCGGCGATGGCCACGCCCGCGGCCAGAAAGCCGAGGCTCGTTCGGATCCAGGCAAGGAAGGTGCGCTCGTTGGCGAAGCTGAAGCGCGGATCCGGCTCCGTACCCACGCCGTAGACCGCACGCGGCCAGCGTCGGTCGCGTTCCACTGGTTCCGGCATGTCACTCATAGGCAACCTCAGCATTTCGTGGCCGTGGGTTTCGCGGAGATTGGCCCAGGACGACCGAGACGAGTACGGCGACGGCGCCCAGAATCTGCCAGGAATTCAGGCGCTGATCAAGGACCACCCAACCCAGCAGAGCGGCAACGACAGGGTTGAGGAGGCCTAAGAAGGTGACCGAGCTCGCGCTGAGCCGGCGGAGGCCCCAGAACCACAGCGCGTACGCCGTGATGCCGCTGATCAGGACCAGATAGACCAGACCTCCAACATTGCGGGCGGTCAGGTGATCAGGAAACCCCTCGAACACCAGGGTGATGGGGAGGAGTGCGAGGCCACCGAAGAGGAACGTCCAGCCGGTGAAAGCGACGGCGTTCATGCCCGGTGGATGGCCCCAGCGTTTGGTGAGGACCGTGGCGGTCCCCATCATGATCACGGCGCCGAGCATCGCCATCAGTCCCAGAGCGTCCAATCTGGCCGTCGAGCGGAGGACCAAGAGCGCCACTCCACCAAGGCCGAGCAGACCCGCCGCGATCTGGATAATCCGGATCCGGGCACCCAGCAACGGCACGGAGATGATCACCACGAATATCGGGCTGAGCGAGTTGATCACCGCCGCAACGCCGCCCGGGAGCCGGTAGGCGGCGACGAAAAGCAGCGGAAACAGACCGGATGCATACAGCACGGACAAAATCAGGAAGCGCAATACCCACGTTCGCGGTGGAAGCCTGCTGCCGATGATCAACACCAGGCCGGTGGGCAGGGATCGCATCAAGGCGGCGAGCAGCGGGCGGCCCGGCGGGAGGAAGTTACTTGTGAGGAGATAGGTGGTGCCGAAGATGATCGGTGTTAGTGCCGCGAGGTACGCCCACCGGCTCGAAGGGGCTTCGGTGGGTGGAGCAGTCGGCTCAGTACCCGGGACACGAGTGACCTGGTCGGTCAAGTTCGTTCCTCACGGGCTGGGATGGAAGGCTGCTGCGCGAAGAGGTAGCTGGCCTGCTTGGTGCTGACCCAACGGTCGCACTGCCCCAGCTTGTCGACTGTGACGAAACCCGACTGGCGGTCGTTGCGGCTGACCGGGGTCGCGTGGCAGCCGGTGGCGACGAGAGGCAGTTCGGTGGATGCCACGTTGTTTACGGCGAGCACCTTCATCTTCTGCTGAACCTGGTTGACCTCGAGGGTGCGTACGACGTCAGGATCCAGGTGCGATGCAACGACTACCAGCGGGCTATTGGTCAAGATCACTTTCTCGAAGACCGGAAGCAGCTCTCGGATCGTGTTGACGTGGTCCTCGCAGAGCAGAACCTTGGGCTGGTCGAGAACCGCCCAGGACGCCGTACGGTCAGTGACGAAGTAGTCCGAGGCGTAGCCGGCGTTGATCTTGGTAACCCCTGGTTGATCCAGTTGTTGCTTGATTTCCTGCCGCTCTTGGGAGGTCAGCTCGGTTAGCTCAGCTCCGGCGGGCGATCGGTGTCCTTGGAGGTCGGAGAGGTAGCT
>DATFOP010000212.1:0-4719 GCA_035265505.1 Propionibacteriaceae bacterium
AGTCCCCTGATCATCTACGACGACCTCAGCCGCCGGGTGAAGCAGGGTTCCTTGTCGCTTGCGAAGGCGCGAGCGTTCATGCTGGACGAGTACGTCGGCCTGCCGGCAGACCATCCCCAGCGGTACCTCAGCGTGATCCGAGATGAGTTCGTGAACAAGGTCGACATCGATCCGGCTCAGGTGTTGGGTCCGGACGGATCTGCCGCTGACCTGCTGCGCGCTTGCGAGGCGTACGAACGAGCCATGGCGGAGGCCGGCGGTGTCGACCTACAGATTCTTGGGATCGGCACCGACGGGCATATCGCATTCAACGAACCCGGCTCCTCATTAGCCTCCCGAACTCGGATCAAGACGTTAACCAGCCAAACCCGCAGGGACAACGCTCGATTCTTCGGCGGGAACGTGGACGCCGTCCCGCGGCACTGCCTGACCCAAGGCATCGGCACCATCCTCCAGGCCCGCCACGTCGTACTGGTGGCCTCGGGGCGACGCAAGGCGGAGGCGGTTCACCAGCTGGTCGAAGGACCCGTCTCCGCGATGTGGCCCGCCACAGCGCTGCAGCTACACCCGCACGTCACCGTGTTGCTGGACACCGCTGCCGCTTCGCGTCTTCAGCTGGCTTCGTACTACACGGAGACGTACCAGGGCAAACCGAGCTGGCAGGGGTTCTAGCGTGCTGGCCGCCCTGCTGCCGGGGTTCGCGGGAACCGTACTGCCGATCTGGCTGCGGGAGCGGCTGCGGGCAGGTCTGGCCGGTGTCTGTCTCTACGCGCAGAACATCACATCGGCGGGGCAGCTTCGGGGACTGACCGAGGCCATCATCGCCGAGAATCCGAACGCGATCATCGCCGTGGACGAGGAAGGCGGTGACGTCACGCGGCTTTTTGCAGCGACTGGTGCACCGTTCCCCGGCAACGCTGTGCTGGGCCGGCTTGACGACCTCGACACCACGCGGGCCACTGCAGCCGCGATCGGCTGGTCGCTGCGTCTGGCCGGCTGCACGGTCAACTTCGCTCCCTGCGTCGACGTCAACTCCCGGGCCGACAACCCAGTGATCGGCGTCCGCAGCTTTTCCAACGATGCTGACCGGGTGGCGCGGCATGGGCGGGCCTGGGTGGCGGGGTTGCAGTCGACCGGCGTGGCGGCAACCGCGAAGCATTTCCCGGGCCATGGCGACACGGCGCGGGACTCGCATGTCTCACTGCCCGCTGTCGACCGTTCTCTCGACGGGTTGCGCCGGCGCGAGCTGGTGCCGTTTGCCGCAGCCATTGAGGCGGGCTGCCGAGTAATCATGACGGCCCACATCATGGTGCCGCTGCTTGATCGCAACCACCCGGCAACAATGAGTTCAACTGTCCTGCACCAACTGCTGCGGGGAGAGCTTGGCTTCTCGGGGGTGATTGTCAGCGATGCCTTGGACATGGCGGGTGCCTCCGGCTCGCTGGGGATGGCGGGGGCAGCCATCAATGCCTTGCGGAGCGGCTGCGATCTGCTCTGTCTCGGTACCGAGAACACCGATGCTCAACTGGCCGAGATCGAGCATGCCGTGAGCAGCGCGGTTGCCGAGGGCACCATTGCGGTGAACAGGGTGCGGGAAGGGACCGAGCGTGTGCGAGGGCTCGCAGAAGACCTGAAAGCTGCGCGCCAGGCAGCCGGACCGCCGCCTCGTTTTACGCCAGGGTTCCCCAAGGCCGAGGCCGAACTGATAAACACCTTGGATCTCCAACCTGGTGCATCCGACTGGCGGGCGAGAGCATCCGGCCGATACACCGTGATGCGGCTCGAGGCGGATGCCAATATCGCCGTAGGGACTACACCGTGGGGGCCGTTCGCCGCGGCCGCGGCGGACCCGACGGCATCTCCCGTGGCGGCCTTCGCGGCGCAGCGAGCGTATGTGATGTCGCCGGAGCGGTGGGCGCTGCCACCCTTTCAACCTGACCAACCCGTGCTGGTTGTCGGGCGCGACATCCACCAGCACGCCTTTGCCAGAGAAGTTGTTGACCGGCTCCGCTCCCAACATGTTGATGTGCTCGTCATTGACATGGGATGGCCATCAGCCGACCGCCGGTACGCCGACGTTGCCACGTTTGGTGCATCCCGTCTGATGGGTCAGGTGCTGCTGAAGTGGCTCGTGTTTCAAGCCGATCCCGCGGAGTAGTTCCTCGCCGCCCTGCTACGCCTGAGCCGCTATGACGCGCGCGACTTCGGCTTGGATTGTTTGCAGGAGGCCCTCGCCAACCTCGCGACCTGCATGCCGCAACACCAGGACGGCCGCACCCACCAGGCCGTCCGAAACCGGAATCATGGGATTGTCGCGGATCGGGGGGACGAGCTCGGCTTGGAGGCTAGGTGGCGCAGCCATCATGCCGTGGACGATGATGCTGCCGCCCACCACGACCGGGCCGGGCACATCCGGCGTCCGCACGGCAGAAAGCAGGTCCGCGAGCGCCGCTGACGCGCCCACGAGAATGGAGCGGGCGAGCTGATCCTCGTGTGCCGCGAAGGCGAGTGGCGCGAACTCGGCCAGCGATATGGGCGGCCGCGCATACAGAACCGAGACCAATTGCCGCACTGCCTCTGCGCGTCCGGCAACGGTGGTCGTGTCGGCGGCAATCCTCATCGCCTCCAGAAAGAGTCTGGTCAGCGCAGTGTCCTGGCCCTGACCGTCGAGCGAGGCGACCGCCGCCCGGGCCACGGCATGTCCGATCCAGAAGCCGCCGCCTGCGTCACCCAGAAGCCAACCTCGACCGCCCACCACCCGGTCCAGCCGGCCCCCGCGAATCCTGGCCGCCACGGTCCCCGTCCCTGCGATCAGCGCGTAACCGTCCAGCGCGGCAGTCCCGGAGTGGAAGATGCCGAGTAGGTCGTGCTCGAGAACGACTCGCCGGACACCGAGCGCAGCGAGCCGGTCCGAGACCTGCTGTCGGAATTTGGGGGTCTTCTCGCCGGCCATCGCGACCAGGGCCGAGGCCGGTCGGCGGGGGCCGGTAGCTCCCGCGAGGGCCTGCTCCGCCGCGACGCCAATGGCGTTCACGGCATCTCGGATGCCGGTCGCCGTGGGATTCCCGGAGCCGGCGCGGCCGTATCCGTATGCCCGTCCGGATGCGTCCAGCACGACCGCGCGGCTGCTGGTGCCGCCGGCATCGAGGGCGAGAAACATCGGCTTTGATCTCAGTTCGGTCTCATCGGTTGCGCGGAGGAATGCTTGAGGCTAGCGTAAGAGCGAATTTCACAGCCTTCGAATCAGGGTGATAGTGATTCTCACACCAGCCCGCGCGGCTCGGACCCGGGAGCAGAATCCGGCAGTGCAGGACCGCATCCGGTCGTTGCTCCCGGAGATGCCCTCCGCCGTGGCACGCGTCGCCGAGTACTTGCTCAAGGATCCGCAGGCGCCGCTGACGCTCTCCATCGGTGAGCTTGCCGAGAAAGCCGGGGCCTCGCCCGCAACGGTCACGCGCTTCTGCCGGACCATCGGCTACCCGGGGTACGTCGAGCTTCGGGTCGGCATCGCCACGGACGTCGGGCGTAGCGGCTCGCTCGACTCGTGGACGTCGGAGATCGGAGGCGAGTTCGGTCCGAATGACTCCCCGGAGGACCTGCTGCGGATGCTGATCAGCAGCCACACCAAGGCGTTGCGGGAAGCGACTTCGGCCATCGATCTGGCTGTCATCACCGAGGTGTCGCGGCGGATCACCGCGAGCTCGCATGTTGACATCTACGGTGTTGTGGGCAGCGCGATGCTCGCCGAGGAACTGCAGGGCCGGCTCTACCGAATCGGCGTTCCGGCCTACGCCTGGTCGGAGGTCCACGCCGGGCTGACGAGCGCGGCGATCCACGGCTCGGACACCGTGGCGATCGGCATTTCGACCACCGGGCGCACCGAAGAGACAATCGAAATGCTGGCCGAGGCGAATCGTGCAGGCGCGTTCACGGTAGCCATCACCAACGACCCCACATCGCCGTTGGCCGAGCTCGCCGATCGGAACATTGTCACGTCGATCTATGAGCAGTTCCTGCAGCCCGACGACCTTTCGGCTAAGCATGGCCAGCTCCTCGTCCTTGACCTGCTCTACCTCTTGGTTGCGCAGGCAAACTTCGACCGTTCGAGCGCGAAGCTGGCAGCGTCCGCGCTTGCCGTCTCCTCCCACCGTCGGCCCCGCCGCACACCGCCACGGACGGTGGCCTCAGTGCAGGGCGGACTACCCGACGGAAGCAACCCCGCTGTTCGCGAGGAGGCCAACCGGTGACCAGGAGCGCGGTTGCCACGGTGACCGATTTCGGGAACGAGGTGAGCCGGAGACTCGACCACCTGGTCGCCCTGGCTGCCGGCGGGGGCCTGGACGCCGCGATCGGTCTTATGACCGGGGCGATCGAGGCCGGTGCGGTGATTCAGGCGTTCGGGACGGGCCACTCCGAGGCGTTTGCGATGGAGATCGCGGGCCGGGCCGGCGGCCTCATCCCGACGAACAAGATTGCTCTCCGCGACCTCGTGCTGCAGGGCAGCCTGCCGGTGGACACGCTCAGTGGGTCGAGCCTCGAGCGCAACCCCGACATCATCGCGGAGTTGTGGCAGATCTCGCCGATCCATCCCGGCGACGTCTTCATCATCGCCTCCAACTCCGGGGTCAATGGGTCGGTGGTGGGCCTGGCCCTGCTGGCCAAGGAGAAGGGCCATGACGTCATTGCGGTGACCTCACTCCAGCACACCGCGCAGGTGGG
>DATFOP010000213.1:0-2309 GCA_035265505.1 Propionibacteriaceae bacterium
GCCGACGCTATGCGGCTGGTGTTCGAAGACCTCGCGATCGAGGGCGATCCAGCGCACAACCTCGCCACGTTCGTGACGACATGGATGGAGCCGGAGGCGCAGAAGATCATCGCCGCCAACCTGCACCGCAACTTCATCGATCACGCCGAATATCCGCGCACAGCTGAGATTGAGCAGCGCTGCATCCGGATGCTCGCCGACCTCTTCCACGCACCCGGACAGACGACTGGGGCACGAACCCAGGGATCGTCCGAGGCGATCATGCTCGGTGCGCTCTCGCTGAAGTGGAAGTGGCGCGAGCGCCGCGAGGCTGCGGGGCAGCCGACCACGAGTCCAAACCTCGTGTTCGGCGGCGACGTGCACGTCGTGTGGGAGAAGTTCTGTCGCTACTTCGACGTCGAACCGCGGATCGTGCCGCTGCAGCCCGGCAAGTACACGATCGGCCCCGACGATGTCGACCCCCACCTCGATGACAACACCATCGGCGTGGCCGCCGTCCTGGGAACCACATTCACCGGCCACAAGGACGACATCGTGGGAATCAACAACCTCTTGATGCGCATCAAGAATGAGCGAGGGCTCGACATCCCACTGCACGTCGACGGTGCCAGCGGCGGCTTCGTCTGGCCATTCCTCTATCCAGACTCCGAATGGGACTTCCGTCTCGAGCAGGTGCGTTCCATCAATGTCTCCGGGCACAAGTTCGGCCTGGTCTACCCCGGCGTCGGCTGGTTGATCTTCCGTGAGACCTCCGACCTGGCCCACGACCTTGTATTCGAGGAGAACTACCTGGGCAAGACCGATGCCACTTTCACCCTGAACTTCTCCACCGGCTCGGCCATGGTCCTCGCCCAGTACTACAACCTCGTCCGGTATGGCCGGGCTGGCTACACCTACATCATGAAGAACATGCAGCAGAACGCGAACCTGCTCGCCGAAAGGCTGCAATCGCTCGGTCAGTTCGAGCTGATCGGCGCCGACGAGGAGCAGCTCCCGCTGGTCGCGTTCCGGCTCGCCTCCGACGACGGCTACGACGAGTTCGACCTCGCTTGGCAGTTGTCGGCCGAGCGCGGCTGGATGGTTCCGGCCTATACCCTTCCGCCGAACGCGCAAGACGTCACGATCATGCGCGCCCTCGTCAAGGAGACACTGAGCCGCGAGCATGTCGAGACGCTCGCCCGTGACATCGAGGAGGCCTGCGGGACACTCGCCAAGAAAGGCGGCGCCCACGAGTCCGAGCGGCAGAAGATCCTGATCGGCCCCGGTCACTGAGCATGGCTGCGCAGGGGGGCTCAGGCGCTGACTCGAAGAGTCCCACGTCACCGGTCGCGGGTCAGTCTGAGGGATCGGCACCGGGGGTACAACTGACGATCGACCCGGTCGCGGTAATCCGTTCCAAGCCGTACATTAATGCACTCGTGCTCGCGGCGGTCCTCGGCATTCCGATCTCAGCCGTCGCCTACGGCTTCCTCGCGCTCACCACAGCGGTTCAGCGGGTCCTGTTCTCCGACCTGCCGAACCAGCTCTTCGGCCCCCAGCCACCCGCCTGGTGGCCAGTGCCGTGGTTGCTCCTATGCGGGCTGTTGACCGGACTGACCATCCGGTACCTGCCGGGCAACGGCGGCCATTCACCGGCTTTCGGGTTCACCACGGGCGGCGGCCCGCCGTCCCAGGCAGAGCTCCCCGGCGTCATCCTCGCCGCGTTGACCACGCTTAGCCTCGGCGCGGTGCTCGGCCCCGAGGCGCCGCTGATCGCGATCGGCGGCGGGCTTGCCGCGTTGACCGTGCACTTGGTGAGGAAGGACGCGCCACCGATGGCCGTAACGATCATGGCGTCGGCCGGCAGCTTCGCTGCAATCAGTACGCTGCTCGGATCACCGGTACTCGGCGCATTCCTGATCATGGAAGTGGCAGGGATCGGGGGCATGACTCTGAGCCTGGTCGCGCTGCCCGGCCTGCTTGCCTCCGGCATCGGAGCACTGGTGTTCGTCGGTCTTGACAAGTGGAGTGGCCTCGGAACCTTCTCGCTGGCATTGCTGGATGTGCCGCCAGCAGTGCCACCGACATTGGGCTCACTTGGCTGGGCAGTGGTCATGGGCGTGGCCGGCGCGCTGTTGGGCTGGTTGATCCGATCGGCCGGGCTATGGCTTCGACCGCTGGTGCACCTCAACCGGGTGCTCGTCACGTCGGCGCTCGGCCTTCTCATCGGCCTCACCGGGATGACCTATCAGCTGACGTCCGGGCACAGCTTCACCCAGGTGCTGTTCTCCGGGCAGGGCGCGCTGCCGGAACTGGTCGAAGATGCGGCC
>DATFOP010000214.1:0-34374 GCA_035265505.1 Propionibacteriaceae bacterium
CGGCTGTCGTACGAGGTGTGGCATCTGTTCCACCTGCTCAGCTATCTGGCCGTCGGCCTCGGGTTCACCCACCAGCTGGCTGGACCGGCGCTGGCGGGTCAGCGCTGGTTGCAGATTGCCTGGAGCCTGCTCTACACCTACACGTTCGCGGTCGTACTGCGTTACCGCGTGGTGCAGCCGCTGCACCAGCTCTGGCGTCACCGGCTACATGTCGAACAGGTGGTCAAGGAGTCCGACGATGTGGTCAGCGTGCTGATGCGCGGCAACCATCTCGACGAGCTGCGGGCCCAACCAGGTCAGTTCTTCCGCTGGCGTTTCCTGACTCTCGCCCACTGGCGATCAGCGTTTCCATTCTCGCTTTCTGCGCCACCCAGCGGTCAGCACCTCCGGATCACAATCAAGGCGCTGGGCGCAGGGTCGCGCTCGATGCAAGACCTGAGGCCGGGTGACCCCGTCTTGGCGGAAGGCCCGTACGGGGCCCTGACTGGGCGGCGGCGCCGTCGGGCCAAGGTGTTGCTGATCGCCGGCGGCGTCGGTATCACTCCCATGCGGACACTCTTTGAGAGCCTTGACCTGCCGGGGGAGGATGTCACGCTGATCTACCGCGCAGCCCGGGAGACCGATCTCGTGCTCAAGCACGAGCTGGACGAGGTCGCGAGGCGCAAAAGGAGCCGCGTGATCTACCTGACCGGCCCGTCGTCTGACCCGGCGAATCATCTGACCGCCCACTCCCTGCACCGCTTGGTCGGCGCCCTTCCCGACCACGACATCTATCTCTGCGCATCAGCCAGATTGTCGGCCGCAGTGCGAGAGAGCCTGCTCAGCAGCGGGTTTCCCCGACGGCAGCTTCATGAGGAGCGTTTCGCCTTCGGACCGTGATCCGTCCCTGCGACGGGACACTTTTTGTCACGCGGTTGGCCCTACGATGCGGGGTCATGGTGACGAAATCTCCCAAGGCAGCCCCTATCGAACGCGACACCACCTCGGTCAGCGCCTTTGATAGGTATTTTCGGATCACCGAGCGCGGGTCGACGGTAGGCCGGGAGATTCGTGGCGGTCTGGTGACCTTCTTCACGATGGCCTACATCATCGCGCTCAATCCGTTGATCATCGGTACGGCTCCGGACGGTTCCGGGAACCTGCTCGGCGGCCTGCCCTACAAGGACGGCGCCGGAGCCGTCATCGGCGCGAACGTCAGCACCGCGATCACCCTGGTGGCCGCAGCCACTGCCTTTGTCGCTGGGGTGATGACGATCTTGATGGGTGTGATCGGGCGCTTTCCGATCGGCATCGCAGCGGGCCTTGGGCTCAACGCCTTGCTCGCCTTCGCAATCGCGCCGCGGATGACGTGGCCGCAGGCGATGGGCCTCATCGTCCTCGAAGGTCTGCTCATCGCTCTGCTCGTGTTCACGGGTTTTAGAACAGCGGTGTTCCGAGCGGTCCCGCGATCTCTACGTGTCGGTATCTCGGTCGGCATCGGGCTGTTCATCACCTTCGTCGGATTGTTCGATGGCGGCATCGTCCGGAAGCCAGCCGGTGCGCCGCCGGTCGAGCTGGGCATCAACGGTTCCTTGATCGGCTGGCCGATGTTGGTTTTCGTGATCGGGCTCTTCCTGACCGCCATCTTGTACGCCAAGCGGGTCAAGGGCGCCATCCTGATCTCCATCGTCGCCGCCACTGTGATCGCGGTCATCATCGAGCTGATCGCCGACCTCGGCGCAAAGTCGGCCGACAACCCGTCGGGCTGGGCGCTGAACGTTCCGAAGTTCTCCGACATCATCGCCGTGCCCGACCTGAAATTGATCGGCGACGTTGATGTCTTTGGCGCCTTCGGATCAGCGGCCTCGGGAGGCTTCCGGGCCAGCGTGTTCCTGCCGCTGGTGCTGTTGATCTTCTCGCTGCTGCTGGCGGACTTCTTCGACACGATGGGCACCGTCGTGGCGGTCGGCGCCCAAGGAAACTTGCTCGACGAGCGCGGGCACCCGCCGAACCTGGGTTCGATCTTGGTGGTGGACTCAGCTGCCGCCGCGGCCGGCGGCTTCGGTTCGGTGTCGTCGAACACCGCCTATATCGAGTCCGCCGCAGGCGTGGCTGAGGGCGCCCGTACGGGTCTCGCGTCGGTTGTCACCGGCATCGGGTTCCTGCTGGCCATGTTCTTCGCGCCCTTGATCAACATCGTGCCGTCAGAGGCCGCGACGCCCGCGCTGGTCCTCGTCGGCTTCTTGATGATGAGCCAGGTGACCAAGGTCAATTGGAACGACATCGAGGAAGGCCTGCCAGCCTTCCTCACCATGGCCCTGATGCCCTTCACCTTCTCGATCACCATCGGTATCGGTGCCGGCTTCATCATGCACGTGCTGCTGAAGATGGTCCGGGGCAAGGCTCGCCAGGTGCACCCGCTGCTCTATGTGGTCGCCGGCGCGTTCGTCGTCTACTTCATTCAGGGCCTTATCACCGATCTCGTCAGCTAACGCGCCGCCAGCCCAGCCCCTCCCTGACTCCTTAGCCTTGCTTATTAGCAATGCTAAGCATAGGCTCGGTGGGTGACCGTACCGGAGGTGAGGAGCATCAGCCCGGATCTAGCAGGCCGGGACCTGCGGACCATTGCCGGGCTGGCCGGCGCATTGCGGCCGTCGGTGCTCCGACTGGCCCGCCGGCTCCGTCAGCTGCGCGACGACTCGGTTGACCTCAACTCGAATCAGCTGTCGGCGATGTCGGTGCTGCTGAACTCGGGAGACCAGCTGATGGGCCAGCTGGCCGCAGCGGAGAAGGTTCAGCCGCCATCCATGACGAGGATCGTCAACGGTCTCGAGCACCGTGGTTATGTCGTCCGCCGGGCCCATCCGCAGGATGGCCGACAGTGCCTGGTGGGACTGACCCCGGCGGGTCGTGAGGTGTTACTGGCCAATCGGCGGCGGCGGGACGCTTGGTTGGCGGCGCGGATTGCAGAACTGAGCCCAGCGGAACGTGACCTGCTCCGCCAGGCCGTCGCGATATTGGACAAGGTGAATTCCGGGTGAGTGTGGAAACAGATGCGGCGAGCGTGTCGAACCGCGGCCCTTCGACGGGCTCAGGGGACGGCCAGTCGACTGGCTTGGCAAGCGGCACTCCGACGAGCTCAGGGCAGGCAGGCCGTGGCGGTATGTTCACCGCCCTGGCCAACCACAACTACCGGATCTACCTCACCGGGTCGTTCGTGTCGAACATCGGCACGTGGATGCAGCGGGTCGCTCAGGACTGGCTGGTGCTGGAGCTTTCCGGCGGTTCCGGGGTGGCGATCGGTGTCACCACCGGCCTGCAATTCCTGCCGATGCTGCTGCTCTCGCCGTACGGCGGTCTGATCGCGGACCGGTTCGACAAGCGCCGGGTGCTGAAGATCACCCAGCTCTGGCTGGCGCTCTGCGCTGCGACTCTCGGCGTGCTGGCGATAACGGGCCTCGCCGTGACCTGGCATGTCTACTTGCTGGCGCTGCTCTTCGGAGTGGGCACCGCCTTTGACAACCCTGCCCGGCAAGCCTTCGTGCCGGAGGTGGTCGGTGCCGAGCACCTGCCGAACGCCATCGGTCTCAACTCCGCCGCGTTCCACGCCGCTCGCATCGTCGGGCCTGCGCTGGCCGGCCTGGTCATCGCGGCAGTCGGCAGCGGCTGGGCGATCCTGAGCAACGGTGTCACCTATGCCGCCTTCATCGCTGGCCTGGTGTTGATCGACACCCGCCGGCTGAAGACTTCGCCGCGCGTCGAGCGAGCCAAACGACAGATCCGCGACTCGCTCAGCTACGTCCGCAGCCGTTCCGACCTGGTGCTGGTGCTGTCCATCGTCTTCTGCGTCGGCACCTTCGGTATGAACTTCCAGATGACGTCAGCCCTGATGGCTCAGCAGGAGTTCCATCGCGGCGCCCAGGAGTACGGCATCCTGGGCACATTCATGGCGGTCGGCTCGCTTGGCGGGGCCCTGCTCGCTGCCCGGCGGCGGCATGCTCCCAGCGCTGCCTTTCTGGTGACCATGGCTGTTGTCTTCGGTGTGGTGGAAGTCGTCGCCGGGCTGATGCCCACGTATTGGAGCTACGCCGCCGTACTGCCCGTACTCGGGCTCGCGGCCCTGCTTACTCTCACCGCGGCTAACGCGTCCGTCCAGCTGCGTGTCGACCCGGCCCTGCGCGGGCGGGTGATGGCCCTCTACATGATGGTGCTGCTTGGCGGGACTCCGATCGGCGCGCCGCTGCTGGGCTGGATCGGCGAGGTCCTCGGCGCGCGCTGGACCCTGATCGGCGGCGGAGCGCTGACCGTGCTCGGCGTGATCTTGTCCGTTCTGCTGGTCCGGCGCCGGCAGGGGTAGGCCCAGCCGGGCATCGATCGTGCCGCGCGCAGGGTGAAGACTGGTCGAGTGAGGCGCGTCTATCTGAGTTATCGGCGCGAGGACAGCGAGCGCATCGCCCAACAGCTGACCGAGCGTCTTGCCGAGCACTTCGAGGTCGTGGCTCCGGCCGCCGAGCCGGAGAGCGCCGTTGTTCAGGCAGATGTCGTCGTGGCGGTCATCGACGCTCGCTGGACCGACATCATGGGCCAGCCGCGATCGGACACCAGCAGCGACCGGGTCGGCGCGGAAATCGCGGCCGCGCTCCGAAGGGGGGTGCTGGTCATTCCGGTCCTGATCGATGGTGCTCGGATGCCGACTCGCACCGAGCTGCCGGACACACTGGCCGAATTGGCCGGCAAGCGGGCGGTGATTGTCGGAACAGATTCGTTCACCTCGGACTCGTCCCAACTCATATCCTCGATCGAACGCCGCGTTCCGGAGGTTCATCGGGAGCCGTCATCTGGTGAGAACAAGGACGCTTTGCGCCAGCGGCGGATCACCGAGTTGCACGGCGGCATTCGGGCCGCGGCGGAAACAGGCGACTGGCAGACCGTCCTCAATCTCGGCTCTGAGCTCTCCTCGCTTGGGCCCGCCAACGACGACCCCGATGGGCTCGTCACGATGGCACGCCAGCGCCTTGCTGAGGCCCGCCGCCGCCGACTGAACTCGAACCCTGAACTGGGTATCGAGCCTCAGGCCGCTCGACCGCTGAAGGACGCGAACGATGAAGCGCCACCACCGTCGTCATCCGGCGTGACGCCAGTGGAAGAGTCGCCGCCGCCGCGCTTCAAGTCCGCTGCGGTGCCGTTAGTCGTCCTTGCGGTGGCGATCATCGTGGTCGTACTTGTGCTCTTCACGATCTGAGGCGGCCCTTCGGCAGCCGTAGGCTCACGGCATGACCACTCCGATCGTGACTGTCCGCGGTGAGGCACAGCTCGAGGTGCCACCGGATTTCGCCACCCTCGCCTTCACTGTTCACAGCACAGGCGACTCCGCCGAAACGCCGCGCTCGGAGCTGGCAAAGGCCTCCGCGCGAATTGGCGACCTGCTGGCCGAGCATGCGGCCGCCATCGAGCGCTCGAGTACGAGCGGGTTGCACGTCGCCCCGATCTTCTCCCGACGGAGTGGAACCAAGGTCACCGGCTATCGGGGCAGCTTCTCGACGCAAATCGTCGTGCACGACTTCGACGCGCTTTCTGCGCTGGTCTTCACTCTGACGCGGCTGCCCAACAGCCAGATCGACGGACCCTGGTGGTCGCTGCGACGGGACAACGCAGCGTTTCGCACCGTCCGTCTGGACGCCATCGCTGACGCCCGGCACCGTGCCGATGACTACGCCGCCGCGTTCGGCGCTTTGGTGGCCGATCTGGTGGAGGTGTCCGATCTCGAGACGGGGTTTCCCGCCGGACGGGAGATGCGTACGTTTGCCATGGCGAAAGACATGGCGGAAGCGGCTGCCTTCGAGTTCGAGCCAGCCACCCAAACGGTGTCGGGCCAGGTGACCGTACGGTTCGCCATCACGACGCCCGATCTCAAGCCTGTATCGGGGCAGTAACAAACGGTCGATAGCCTCAACGCATGTTCGCCAAGGTTCTGGTCGCCAACCGAGGTGAGATTGCGGTCCGCGCGTTCCGGGCGGCGTACGAGCTCGGGGTGCAGACCGTCGCGGTGTTCCCTTACGAGGATCGAAACGCAGTGCACCGGATCAAGGCCGACGAGGCGTACGAGATCGGCGAGCGAGGCCATCCCGTTCGGGCCTACCTCGACGTCGAGGCGATGATCCAGGCGGCGCAACGGGCCGGCGCCGACGCGATCTATCCCGGTTACGGCTTCCTGAGTGAAAATCCTGACCTGGCTCGGGCCTGTGTGTATGCGGGGATTACCTTCATCGGGCCGCCCGCCGAGGTGCTGGAGCTGGCCGGCAACAAGGTACGAGCGCTCGAGGCCGCCAAGGCCGCGGGACTGCCCACCCTCAAGTCGACCCCGCCGTCGGCCGACCTGGACGAACTGCTGGCCGGCGCGCAGGAGATCGGCTTCCCGGTCTTCGTCAAGGCCGTCGCGGGAGGCGGGGGTCGCGGGATGCGCCGCGTCGACGATCCGGGCTCGCTGCGAGAGGCCGTCAGCGCCGCCATGCGGGAGGCCGAAGGCGCCTTCGGCGACCCGACCGCCTTCATCGAGCAGGCCGTAGGTCGGCCCCGCCACATCGAGGTTCAGATCCTCGCCGACGAACACGGCAACACCCTGCACCTCTTCGAGCGCGACTGCTCGGTGCAGCGGCGGCACCAGAAGGTGGTCGAGATCGCGCCGGCGCCGAACATCTCCGACGAGCTGCGGCAGGCGCTTTGCCGTGACGCCGTCCGCTTCGCGGAGTCGATCAAGTATTCGTGCGCTGGCACCGTGGAGTTTCTGGTCGAGACAGAGGGACCACGGGCCGGCCAGCATGTCTTCATCGAGATGAACCCGCGGATCCAGGTCGAGCACACCATCACCGAGGAAATCACCGACGTCGACCTGGTGCAGGCGCAAATGCGGATCGCATCGGGGGAGACGCTCGATGATCTTGGTCTGTCCCAGGAGGTGATCCGGATCAACGGCGCGGCGCTGCAGTGCCGGATCACCACTGAGGACCCGGCGAACGGGTTTCGGCCGGATACCGGCACGATCACCGCTTATCGGTCGGCCGGCGGAGCGGGAGTGCGGCTGGACGGCGGCACCGTGGACACTGGGGTGGAGATCAGTGCCCATTTCGACTCGATGTTGGTCAAGCTCATCTGCCGGGGCAGGACGTTCGAGGCGGCCGTGTCCCGAGCCCGGCGCGCGCTGGCCGAATTCCGGATCCGCGGTGTTAGTACCAACATTCCTTTCCTGCAAGCGGTCCTGGAGGATCCGGCCTTCATCACCGGTGACGTGTCAACCTCCTTCATCGAGGAGCGGCCAGAACTGCTGACCACCCACGTCCCGGCCGACCGCGGCACCCGGCTGTTGCGTTGGCTGGCCGAGGTGACGGTCAACAAGCCGTACGGTGACCCTCCGACACGGCTGGATCCCAAGGTCAAGCGGCCCGCCGGCGTGGACCTGACCCGGCCATCCCCGCATGGGTCCCGGCAGCGGCTTCTCGATCTTGGTCCGGTACCGTTCTCGGCCGAGCTGCGGGCACGGACGAACGTCGAAGTCACCGACACCACCTTTCGCGACGCTCACCAGTCGCTGCTGGCCACCCGGGTGCGGACGAAGGACCTGATCCGGATCGCGCCGTACGTCGGGCGTACGACACCCGAGCTGTTCTCGGTGGAGTGTTGGGGCGGCGCGACGTACGACGTGGCGCTGCGGTTCCTGTCAGAGGATCCCTGGGAGCGGCTGGCGGCGCTCCGCTACAACATGCCGGGTCTGTGCCTGCAGATGCTCCTGCGCGGTCGGAACACGGTCGGCTACACGCCCTATCCCACCAAGGTCACGACGTCTTTCGTGGCCGAGGCGGCCGAGGTCGGCATCGACATCTTCCGGATCTTCGACGCGCTGAACGACGTCGAGCAGATGCGACCGGCCATCGAAGCCGTGCTGGAAACAAACTCCACGATCGCCGAGGTTGCGCTCTGCTACACCGGCGATCTCAACTCGCCGACGGAGGACATCTACACCCTCGACTACTACTTGCGGCTGGCGGAGCGCATTGTGTTAGCGGGAGCGCACATCCTGGCGGTCAAGGACATGGCGGGGTTGTTGCGGCCGCCCGCCGCACGCAGGCTGGTGTCGGCGTTGCGCGACGCGTTCGACCTGCCCGTACACCTTCATACGCACGACACCGCCGGCGGTCAGCTCGCGACGCTGCTTGCTGCGGTCGATGCCGGGGTGGATGCGGTGGACGTGGCGAGCGCACCCATGGCCGGAACCACGTCGCAAGTGCCAGCGTCGGCGCTTGTGGCCGCGTTGGAGAACACCGAACGGTCGACCAATCTCGATCTTCGTGCAGTGATGGATCTGGAGCCGTACTGGGAGGCGATGCGCAAGGTCTACAAGCCCTTCGAATCCGGGCTGCCCAGCCCGACCGGGCGCGTTTACGATCATGAGATTCCGGGTGGGCAGCTGTCCAACCTGCGACAGCAGGCGATTGCCCTGGGGCTGGGGGAGAAGTTCGAGCAGATCGAGGCCATGTACGCGGCAGCCAGCACAATCCTTGGTCGACCGCCCAAGGTGACGCCGTCCTCGAAGGTGGTCGGTGACCTCGCCCTGCAGCTCGTCGCGGTCGGCGCTGACCCTGACGACTTCGCCGAGAGTCCTCAGAACTACGACATTCCAGACTCGGTGATCGGCTTCCTCGGTGGCGAGCTGGGCGATCCACCGGGTGGCTGGCCGGAGCCCTTCCGCACCAAGGCGCTGCAGGGCCGCACTGTGCCGATCCGTGATGTCGACCTGTCCGAGGAAGACTCGGCGGCCTTGGACGACAAGGGCAGGGTGCGCCAGGAGACTCTGAACCGACTGCTGTTTCCTGGACCCACCAAGGAGTTCGAGGCGGCGCGTGACGCCTACGGCGACGTGGCCAGGTTGGACACGCTCGACTATCTGTACGGTCTGCGCCCCGGGGATGAGCACGTGGCCAAGATCGGCCGCGGGGTCAGTTTGATCCTGGGCCTGGAAGCGATCGGCGGCCCCGACGAGCGCGGGATGCGGACGGTCATGTGCACCATGAACGGCCAGCTCCGACCGATTCGCGTCCGGGATAAGTCGATCAAGGTTGACATCAAGGCGGCCGAAAGGGCGGACCCGTCCAAGCCAGGCCACGTGGCTGCACCCTTCGCCGGGGTGGTGACTGTGACCGTGGCCGAGGGCGATGAGGTGAAGGACGGCGCGACGGTGGCCACCATTGAAGCCATGAAGATGGAAGCCGCGATCACGGCTCCGATCTCCGGCAAGGTCGAGCGGTTAGCCATCGGCGAAGTCACCCAGGTCGAAGGCGGCGACCTCGTCCTCGTGATCACTCCAGCCTGAGCCTTTCGTGCAGTACTCGACAAGTGTGAGGATCGACGCGTCAGCGGAGACGCTGTGGGCCGTGCTGACCGACGTAGTGCACTGGCCCGAGTGGAACAGCACGGTCACCCGAGCAGAGATGGGCGGAGTGCTGAGTGTTGGCAACAGAGTGCGGATGAAGCAGAAGCGGATGCCTCGCCTGACCTGGCAGGTTACCGAGGTAGCGCCAGGCGACAGCTTTTCCTGGACGACTCGAAGCCCGGGAGTGACGACCGTCGCGGAGCACAAAGTCAAGGCTCAGAGTGACGGCACGACGGTGACGGAAGCGATCCTCCGGCAGACCGGCCCGCTGAGCGGCGTGGTGGGCGTGTTGTTCGGCGAACGCATACGTCGCTACATGGACGTTGAAGCCGCTGGTCTGAAGCGCCGCTGCGAGGAAGGCGAGGACGCGCGGCCCGAACGGGACTGAATCGGCTAGCTACTTCTTCTTGTTCTTCTTCTTCTTGTTCCTCTTTCGCAATGCTTTGGCCGATTCCCGGTCGTTGGCTTTCTGCAGTGCATTGACCAGTTGGTCCTTGCTCATCTTCGAGCGCCCGGCGATGCCCAGTTTCGTCGCGACCTCGTAGAGATGCTTCTTGGATGAATTCGCATCGACACCGCCGGCCGTTGGGCGGTTGGTGTTGCGGTTGCCTTCCGCTTGCGAGTCCGAGGGCCCCTTCTTCTTCTTCTTGGGCTCCCAGTGATCACCCACCTTCTCATGGGTGTGCTTCAATGCGCTGAAGCCCACCTGGTTCGCCGCTCGCTCGTCGCCCTTGTAGCTCTCCAGTGCCGAATCGTGCGCCTTGGCAAAAGTCTTTTGCGCCTTCTTTTTCGAGCGCTGCAAGGTGCTCGGCAGCTCGCTCGTCTTTACCTGTCCCGACTTGGTGGTCTTCGGCATGCTTGCCTCCTATGGTGAGGTCAGAACCATCGTCGCGCTCAAGCGGCGGCATGACAAAGGTTTGCCGCCTATGGCGACATTGCCGTCCAGGACCGCCTCATCAGTATCGAATGGTCGCTTGGTCGTCTGGCTCCGGTGGCTGAGTACCGCCACGATATTCGAGGATCACTGTCCATCGGTGCCACTGGATGATCTTCGAGTAGGCACGCTTCTCCATCGAGGAAAGCGACGATACAAGCCGCAACGAGGTTAACGCTCGACCAACGAATTAGCCCTCTTTCGCCCGACATCGGACGGGTGGAGGCTGGACCTACGGGGCGGGAAGCCGAACGACCGGGCGACCGCAGGGCATCACTGACACCCACAAGGAGCAGTTCAGCACTCGAGTTGCTCGCCTTACTAGAGGAGCACGGAGGGATAACCGATGAACCCCGACACCATCGTCTTGATCCATGGCTTCTGGGTGACCGCACGCAGCTGGGAGAACTGGTAGCCCTACTACGAGCAGCAGGGCTACCGCGTGCTCACCCCGGCCTATCCGGGTTTCGATGTCGAGGTCGAGGCCCTCAACACCGACCCGACCCCGATCGAGAACCTGACCGTACCCGCCGTCATCGACCACCTCACCGACGTGATCGGCGGGCTGGAGCGGCCTCCGATCCTGATGGGCCACTCCGCTGGCGGGACGTTCACCCAGCTCATGCTGGATCGCGGCTACGGCGCCGTGGGTGTGGCGATGAACTCGGCTCCCACCGAGGGCGTGCCCGTGGTGCCGCTGTCACAGCTCAAGTCGACCTTCCCGGTACTGCGGACGATCGGGCGCAAGAAGGCTGCGGGCTTCACCCTCGAGCAGTGGCGCTACGCGTTCACCAACCCCTTCACCGAGGAGGAGTCCAGGGCGACCTACGAGCGCTACCACATCCCGGCATCGGTACGGGTGCTGTGGGGCAGTGCGCTGGCCACCCTGGAGCCCGGGCACCAGGACACCTTCGTCAACTACGACAACGACGACCGGGCGCCGCTGCTGTCCATCTCTGGCGGCGAGGACCACCTCAAGGTCCCCAGCGTCCAGCGCTCCAACGCCAAGCACTACAAGTCCAACACCGTGACCGAGGTCAAGGAGTACCCCGGCTACCCACCTGCTGCCCGCCCAGAGGGCTGGGAACAGGTCGCCGACGACGCCCTGGCTTGGGCCCTGGAGCACGTGCGCTAACCGATCCGCAGATCCGGATCACCGCGCAATTACTGATCAAAGGAACTGGACGAACGAAGATCAGCAGCTTTGATTTACACGTGGGCCTAGGCCCTCGCCGCCTGTGTCACCGTTCGGCCGATCTTGCGCTCGTTCTCGGTGACGACCTGACGGCCGACGGAATAGAAGATCCAGTGCCGTTCGAGCCGCCGATAGAGCCTCTTGATCAAGCTCACTCGGTGCACATCGTCACCGCGCCGCTGACCAGCGTGGAGGTAGACCCAGTCCTCCCCCGGTGCTCCAGGACCTGATCGTGCTCCCGAACTTGTTCTCACACCTTCCTGACCGGCCGAATCACTGGTCGAAATCGTCTCCGGCATGGGGCAGTACTCCTGCCAACAGGTGTCCCTGAGTACGTAACCGTTGGGCTCAATCTCGGCATCCTCGAAGACCAGCTCGACCTTCATGCGCCCATCAAGGTGGCGTGCAAGCTCTCCCAGCTGCGCCAGGTCGCAGGCAGTGAGGTTATCGAGATCGGGCCGCACAACAAGGGTGGTCTCTGTCGGGGGATCACCGAAGTCGCATTCCGGGCCGGAGGACCCGGGGCGCGATCATCTTCGCGATCTCCGGAATGCCTACGATCAAGCCGATGGTCTCGGCGACGACACTGAACACCGTCACAGCGGCCGCGATCTTCGCCTGGATGCTCCCCGAATCGCCGTTCGGAAGCTGGGGCCGTCGTGGTTCCTGTCGGCGTTGGGACGGCCCCAGCTTCAGATTGCAAACGGTCGCGCCAGGCGAGTTCAGGCCAGAAGCGAGCGAGGCGCCCGCTGTCGCGGTCTTGCCCGGCGGTTTCGAGATCTAGAACTTCATGTGGCGTTCGTCGTCATCGCCCTTCATTGGGCTGTCACCCTTCATCGCGGCGCTGGCGTCGCGTAGCGCGTCGGCGACATTGTCACCGGCCTGCTTGGTTTCAGCTCCAGCCTCCTGGGCGCGACCCTCGGCCTCCAGATCGGGGTTGTCCGTCGCGTCGCCCGCACCGGCCTTGGCCTTGCCGGCGAGCTCTTCTGCCTTGTGCGAGATCTTGTCTCCGAGACCCATGACATGTTCCCCTTCGGCTTACGTGGGGCGGCTTTCGCCCGCTCTCCAAATCACCGTAACACCGCGCTGATAACCCAACCGGGATGGGCAGCACCGCGGCACTGCAATCACCGGCATCACCGGCTCTCATGTCATTCGGCTCACTTCTGGGGCTCTTCCGATTGCGGCCATGGGCGCACGCGTGGGGGCAGGCCCTCCAGTAATGATCAACATCGTGCCGGCCGCAGACTGACGGGCAACGCCGCGATAACTTGAGGCAGGTCCACTGCGAACGGAGGTTGCCTTGACCAATTCACCGATCCTCGTCGGCCGAGGATCAACGCGAGTGATCGCCCTCTCGGGTTGGTTCGTCGATGCAGCGGGCTGGGGCAACTTCCACGACTTGATCAACACCGAGCAGCAGTCGTGGGCCTTTGTGAACTATCGAGGCTACGGCGACCGCAAGGATCTCGACGGTCCCTACACCAACGCACAGATTGCGGCGGACGTGCTGGAAGTCGCCGACCGCTTGGAATGGGACGACTTTGCGCTGGTCGGCCACTCGCTGGGTGGAAAGGCGATCCAGCGGGTCTACGCTGACGCCCCGCAACGAGTGACGGCTCTGATCGGCATCTCACCGATTCACGCTTCCGCGTTTCCCTTCGACGACGAGGGTTGGAAGCTTTTCGAGGGAGCTGCGGAATCGGAGAAGAACCGCTACACGATCATCGACTACACCACGGGCAACCGGAACAGCGCCACCTGGATCAACAAGGTCGTTGCCTATTCGCTGTCCTGCTCCACCCCAGAGGCGTTCGGCGCTTACCTGACTGCCTGGGGGAAGGAGGACTTCCTGGCTGATTTGCCGGACGATGATCATCCGCCGGCCCATGCCATCGTCGGCAGGAACGATCCAGCAGTAGGCGAGGAGTATGTACGGTCTACGTGGATGAAGACCTTCACCGACTCCACTCTCGACGTGATGGGCGACGGCGGCCACTACGCCATGTGGGAAGCACCGATCGCGTTGCTCACGAGCATCGAAAAGGCGCTCGCCCGCTGACCGTCGCTCCCGCGGGCCCTTAGTTCGCCCAGAAGCCGACAAGATCAGGGACCGGACGGCCGAGCGTTGCCGCGATCTTCGACCAGTGGACGAAGCCGTCGAGCCAGCTTGCGAGGGAGGCGATCATCTCCCGCTGCTCCTCAGTCTTGATCTGCGGCAGTGCGGATCGATAGGCACTGGCCATGGCGAGCGCTTGGTCGTGCCCGTGCCAGCCGACCGTCAAGCCGGACACCGGGATCAGGTTGACGCTCGTCGTACAACTCAACAGATGCCTCAATCCGAAGGACGCCGAGACCCCGCCCCGGGCCAGTGCAAAGTCAAGATCATCAAGCTCAGCCGTGGTCAGACTCATCCGAGTCGATCCCCAGGCCATCGCCTGCGTCAGAGTCTCGAGCACCCGCCACGTAGCGCCGATGCGCTCCGGTGGGACGTACGCGCCGGCCAGCAGGATCTCGACGTCCCTGGGCTCCGGCTGAGTCGCGGAGATCACCGGAGTGGCCGGCACTCGCCGGAAGATCGGCCCGAGTTTGGACAGCAATCCCGCCGGCTCTCGTTCTTTGGCAGGGGCAAACGCCCGGCGGGCCAGCTCCCGCAGCTCGTCGACCCGCTGCGGCGGTGCGCCGACCATGCCACGCAGCTCCTGGATGCCGATGGCGTACAGCCGAAGCTCGCCCACGCTTCTCACGGTAGTGGAGTTGGCTCGCGCACGTGGGCGGCGCAGGCACCATCAATCCCCGGTCAGGCCGTCTTCCTATCCTGAGATCGTGAACCCCCGAGCGCGTCGATTGATCGTCTCCGGGGTACTCGGCGTGCTGCTATTGATCGTCGTGATCACGGCTTTGTGGCAGGCGTGGAAGTGATCTCGCCCACGCCCGCGCGGATGGCCATCGGGAGCTGATCCCATCGCGTACGCTCCCGAGCAGCGGCAGACGGCAGAAAGGGGCTTGGCGGACAATGGCACGGTGTCGACGTGCACTGTCCGGAGCACTCACAATCGCTGCCTCACTCCTGTTGATTGGCTTACTGCCATCCACGGCTTTGGCGCAGGCGACGCTCGCCTTCACGATCAAGGACGGTCGGATCTTGTCGTCGTCCGGTCTTGCCCGCGACGTAAACGCCGGACTCTACTGGACGGCGAACGAATCCGGTGATCGCGGTGTGGTCTACGGCCTGACCACAACCGGAGCTGTACAGGGGACCTTGAACTATCGCACCCAGCCGGTCGATGTGGAGGGTCTGGCTGTGGTCGGCGACACGCTCTACGTCGGTGACATCGGGGACAGGACGGAGAGCCGCAGCTTCGTCACGGTCTACCGCTTCGACAACCCGCGAGCGACTGGCCTCACGGTCACCTACCGCTCCTACGACTTCGAATTCAGCGACGGACCCAAGAACGCAGAAACGCTGCTGGTTACCGATTCGGGCAGGATCCTCCTGGTGACCGCGGGCAAGGATTCTGCGATCTACGCCGGCCCGCCGCAACCGTCGCGTCAAGGCGTCAATCGACTTCGGAAAGTGGCTGACGCACCGGCCGACATTACCGACGGCACCTTTTTGCCCGGCGGCAAGCAGCTTGCGCTGCGCAGCAACAGCGCCGCATACGTTCTAGACGCCACCAGTTACGAGACCGTGGCTATCGCCGAGCTGCGGACGCAGCCAGAGGGCAAATCTTTAGCCGTCAGCCTGGATGGAGAATCGCTGCTACTGGGCAGTCAAGGCCGGAACGCGAAGGTCTACTCCATTCCGGTGCCGACCAAAGCCACTCCGACGCCCTCGGCGAGCCCGTCGCAGCCACTGGAGGGCGAGGGTGAGGAACCAGCTGGGGTGGGCAGAAGGGGAACCCTGCTCGCGCTCGGCCTAGCAGCCCTGGTGGCCATCGTGGCGGGCGTCGTAGCCGGAACCATCCGGGACCGCTGACCGCTCAGTCGGCATCCAGGTGCTCGATCACCCAGTCAACACATCGGCACAGCCGGGAAATGTCGTCCGGCTCGACATTCGGAAACATCCCGATCCGCAGCTGGTTGCGGCCCAGCTTGCGGTACGGCTCCGTGTCGACGATGCCGTTGGCGCGCAGAATCCTCGCGATGGCCGCGGCGTCCACACCCTCGAAGTCGATGGTGGCTACCACTGGTGAGCGGAACTGCGGATCCGAAACGAACGGCGTCGCGTACGGACTGGCGTCCGCCCACGGATAGATCCGGCTCGCCGAGTCGTCGGTCCGGGACACCGCGAACTTGAGTCCACCCTGCTCGTTGAGCCATTGGAGTTGATTGTCGAGCATGAACAGCGTCGCGATTGCCGGCGTGTTGAGCGTCTGGTTCTTGCGCGAATTGTCGATCGCGGTCGTGAGGCTCAGGATTTCCGGGATCCATCGCCCGGAGGCGGCGATCTTGTCGGCTCGCTCGAGCGCGGTGGGGGAAAGAAGGGCGAGCCACAGGCCGCCGTCGGAGCCGAGGCTCTTCTGCGGCGCGAAGTAGTAGGCGTCGGTCTGGACGATATCGACCGCGACGCCGCCCGCAGCCGACGTGCCGTCGATCAGCACCAGCGCATCGGGATCGGCGCCAGCCACTCGTTCGACGGGCGCCAGAGCCCCGGTGGAGGTTTCGTTGTGCGCCCAGGCATATGCGTCGGCGTCGTCGACCGCGCTTGGCACAGCCACTGAGCCGACGGGAGCCGTGACGACGTCGGGGTCCGTCAGATGCGGGGCGGCGGTGGCAGCTGCGGCGAATTTGGCCGAGAACTCGCCGAAGCTCGCGTGCGCGCTGCGGTGCTCGATCAAGGAGAAGACCGCCATGTCCCAGAACAGGGTCGAGCCGCCATTGCCCAAGATCACTTCATACCCGTCCGGCAGGGTGAAGAGCTCGGCCAGGCCTTCCCGCACTGAACCGACGAGATTCTTTACAGCGCTTTGGCGATGCGATGTACCCAAGACGCGAGCGCCTTCGTCGGCGAGAGCGGCCACAGAGGCAGGCCGCACTTTTGCTGGGCCGCAGCCGAATCGGCCGTCGGATGGCAGCAGTTCCTTGGGAATGGTCAGGGCAGTCACGAGCGCCGATTCTCTCACGCTCCAATGATTGGATGCGGCACAATTCGACGGCTGAAAGACTGCCCATGTGCCTGAGCTTCCTGAGGCGGATCCTGATGTACGGGGTCTGCCCGATCTGTTCGGTGAGCGTGTCGATTATCTTGGTGATCATCTATTGGAGACCGCGGTTCCGGCTGACCCGATCGCACTCTTCTCATCCTGGTTGTCCGACGCCTTCGCCGCCAAGGAGCGTGGGGTGCTTCCGGAGCCGACGGCCATGGTCGTGTCCACGACGGCCGACGGCCGACCGAGTTCCCGTACGGTCCTGCTCAAAGAGGTGAGCGAAGGTGGATTCACCTTCTTCACCAACTACGGATCCCGCAAGGCAACCGAGATGGCTTGGTCACCGTACGTGGCGCTGCTCTTCGGGTGGTATCCGCTGCAGCGGCAGGTCCGGATCGAAGGCCGCGCCGAGCGAGTACCTCGCTGGGAGTCAGAGGCCTACTTCGCCAGCCGCCCGCGCGCATCCCAGCTTGGCGCCTGGGCGTCGGCTCAGTCGACTGAGGTGACCCTCGAGAAGTTGACGGCCTCGTACCGTCAGGCGGAGGAACGCTTCGCCGGCGCCAACGTCCCCTGCCCCGAGCATTGGGGCGGCTACCGCGTTGGGCCGGACAGTATCGAGTTCTGGCAGGGCCAGCCCAGCCGGATGCACGACCGGCTGGTGTATCGACGTTCGGACGGTGGCTGGGAGATCGTTCGACTGGCCCCCTGAACCTGGCCGCCGCCGAATGTACCGAAACGTGGGCTTGGCGGCGCTGCAAAATGCCCAGCGCCGCCGGCGAAATGAGCCTTTGAGAGCGAGAAAACCCTAAATGAAGAACCTAGCCCTTTATGGCGTTGTCGTAAGCCTGGCGAACCTCCGCCGAGACTCGACCCCGCTCAGAAACGTTCAGGCCCTGCTTCTTGGCCCACTCCCGGACCGCTTTCACTTCTCCTTTGCCGTTCGTTCCGCCGCCACGTCGACCTTTGCGTCCGCCAGTCTTGCGGGCGGCCTTCATCCACGGGTCTAAGGTGCCGAGCAGCTTCTTGGCGTTGGCCTCGCTGAGATCGATTTCGTACTGTGTGCTGTCGAGACCAAATTTCATCGTCACGTCTGCTTCAGAGCCATCAGTATCGTCGGTAAGAAGCAGGACAGTCCGACTCGCCACTGCAATTCCCTTCTTTTAGAGGTGGGCTTGCCTCGTGATGGCCTACCCCTGCACAGTCATCTCGAAACGCGAGTTTTCATAAATCTTCCAGTGACTCACATGTCCTATCGCGAGTTTGGGGATTTAGAGGCGGATACCGACGTACTTCGTTTCGAGATACTCCTCGATGCCTTCTGGTCCGCCTTCGCGACCCAGTCCGGACGCCTTCACGCCGCCGAAAGGAGCGGCGGGGTTCGAGACAATGCCCTGGTTGATGCCCACCATGCCTGTCTCCAACCCTTCGGCGACGGTGAGCGCCCGGGTGAGGCTCTCGGTGAAGGCGTACGCGACGAGGCCGAACTCAGTGTCGTTGGCCAGCGCGATGCCCTCCTCGTCGTTGCTGAACGAGATGATGGGTGCCACCGGTCCGAAGATCTCCTCGCTGTTGACCCGGGCGCTCGGGGGGACACCGCCCAGCACCGTCGGCCGGTAGAAGTATCCGGCTCCCTCGATGGCGGAACCGCCGGTGAGTACCTCTGCGCCGGCATCCACCGCGTCGGTAACCAGCTCGGTCACCTTATCCACGGCGGCAGTGTCGATCAGCGGACCGACCTGGACGCCGTCCTCGACACCTCGGCCAATGGTCATGCCACCCATCCGTTCGGCGAGGCGACTGGCGAACTCGCCGGCCAGCGACTCGTGCACGAGGAAACGGTTCGCCGCTGTACACGCCTCGCCGATGTTGCGCATCTTGGCCAGCATCGCGCCATCGACGGCCTTGTCGAGGTCGGCATCGGAGAACACGAGGAACGGCGCGTTGCCGCCCAGCTCCATCGATGTCTTGAGCACCTGCTGCGCCGACTGCTCGATGAGTCGCCGACCAACCTCCGTCGAGCCGGTGAAGGTGAGCTTGCGGAGTCGTGGATCGGCGATGATCGGTGACGACACATCGCCGGAGTTCGACGTGGTGAGCACATTGAGGACTCCGTCCGGCAAGCCCGCCTCGATGAGAATGCCAGCCAGCGCCAGCGTGGTCAGCGGGGTCTGCGCGGCAGGCTTGATCACGACAGTGCATCCGGCGGCGAACGCTGGACCAAGCTTCCGCGTGCCCATCGCAAGCGGGAAGTTCCATGGTGTGATCGCGTAGACCGGTCCTACCGGTTGCTTCATGGTGAGCAGCCGAGTGCCGCCGGACGGGACAACCGCGTAGCGGCCGGCAATCCGCACCGCCTCCTCCGAGAACCAGCGGAAGAATTCCGCGCCGTAGGTGACCTCCGCTCGAGATTCGCTCAGCGGCTTGCCCATCTCCAGCGTCATTAGGAGGGCAATGTCCTCGGCTCGTTCGGTGATCAATGTGAACGCACGGCGCAGGATCTCCCCACGCTCCCGCGGATCGGTCTGCTTCCAGCTCTCGCTGGCCGCAACAGCGGCGTCGAGGGCGGTGATGCCCTGTTCGGGTGAGGCATCGGCGACCGCTGTGAGGACCTCACCCGTCGACGGGTCCTCGACATCGAGAGTGTCCTCACCGGCCACCCAGGTGCCGCCGATGAGAAGTTCCGTGGGCACCGCCTTCAGGACCCGTGAAATGTCTTCAGATGTCACGCTCATACTGACCTCCTGCCGATGAGACCCTGCACTGTTCAGGTTAGGCGAGGTGATTCAGGCGAATACTGACCGCAAGGAACTGATCGGGAAGCGCGCGCAGCACGGCGAGCCGAGGCTCGGCTACCGGAAGCACACCAGGACTGCTCTTGGCTCGGATCGGGGCCAGTCGCGAGTCGGCGAGCACCGAGGTGACCGCCGACCGATCGCCGCCCAGGATCACCGTCGTGAGCTCATCGACGGCCGGCAGTAGGACGGTCGAGGCGGCATCGGCGGCGGCGGCGTAGGCCTTCTCCGCCTGATTGCGCCGGCGACGGGCGAACCGCTGCTGCGACCAGCCGCCGGCCTTGGTCTTGCCTTGTACGTAGGAGGAACCAACCTTCGAGGTGATCAACTGATGGCCGCTGAACACTCCGACGGCGTACCCGCCCTTGCGGACCAGCAGAGCACCGACCCGACGCTCCCTCGAGACATGCTGTACCAGGGCGTTGATCGGATCATCGCTGGACGGCAACGGTGGAAACGTCACGGCGATGACCGCCCTTGCTCCGTCGGACCCGAGCATGATCACTTGACCTGCGTCAGCGGCTGCCGATATTGCGCCATGGCGTTGCCTGAAGCCGCTTAGCCACCGACCGAGCCGTTCGGGCGCAACCGTAACAACCCGCTCGACGGCGGGGTCCTCCTCAGCAGGCTCGGGGGCCACGATCCGACGCTAGCGACGCGGCGAGGGTGGCGCAGAGGCGCGGGTCCCGGAAATGGACAAACCCGCGAGCTGTCGACATCAAGAGATGTCGGCCGGGAGGACAAGTCCGGCGCTCGCGGGTTCGGGTGTTGGCCTGTGGATTAGCCGGGCCGCATGCGGCTCGGTGACACACGTGCCGAATGGCGGCTAGCTGGCCGTCACCTCACATGTCCCAAAGTCATTCATTCTTCGGACCACCTCCTTTCCGTGTCCATCTAAGGTAGGCGGCCGACTGGCTCGGGTCAACGCTATTTCACGGATTCAGCGTCCCCTGATCGCCGCGTAGCGGTCGAGCGCCTCCTTCCGCTCCGCGGCGTGGTCGACGATCGGTCCCGGATAGCCCGCGGGTAGCCCGGCGGGGTCCTTCCACGGCTCGTGCAGGTGCTCCAGCGGCAGGTCGGCCAGCTCGGACACGTAACGGCGGATATAGGCGCCGTCCGGGTCGAATTTCTCGCTCTGGGTGATCGGGTTGAAGACCCGGAAGTAGGGCGCGGGATCGGTTCCGGAGCCGGCGACCCATTGCCAGTTCAGGTGGTTTTGTGCCAGCTCACCGTCGCGCAGCCGCTCCATGAAGAAGGCGGCCCCGTGCTGCCATCCGATGTGCAAGTCCTTGATCAGAAATGACGCGACGACCATCCGAATCCGGTTGTGCATCCAGCCCTCTGCGAGCAGCTGCCGCATCCCGGCATCGACCAACGGATAGCCGGTCCTGCCCTGCTTCCACGCCTCGAGTCGCTCCGCTGCCGTCGCATTCTGGCCTGGATCATCCGTGGCCATCGCCTCGAACGCCGGCCGAACTGCCTTAGTCACGGCATCAGGCCGGTGAAACAACACGTCGCCGTAGAAATCGCGCCACGCCAACTGCCGCGTGTAGGCCTGCGCTCCCTGCGAGCGCAGCGGGGCCAGGTCGGCCAGCAGGGTCCTGGGATGGAGATGGCCCCAGCGCAAAGCGATCGACATATGCGAGGTGGCGTCGATCCCCGGTAGGTTGTGCAGCCGCTTGTAGTCGCCCACACCGGCATCGTCACGCTCCCGCCACTCCTGCCAGACCCGGCGTGCGTGTGCCTCACCGGCGAGCCCGGTCAGATCGTCCTCCGCCGCTTCGACCGGCAGCCGATCCTGGGCCGCGACCCAGATCACCTCATTCGGGTCCACAGCCGTGGCCGGGCTGCGAGCTCCGTGTGCGAGCCAGGCCCGGTGGAACGGCGAGAAGACCTGGAACGGCTGACCCTCCTCGTTGTGCAAGGTGCCCGGCGCCACTGCGTACGGCGATCCGGTGCGTTGGAGCTCCAACCCTTGATCAGTGAGACTCCACTCGACGGCCGCGTCTCGGCGCAGGCCGTACGGGGCGAAATCGGCGCTGATGTGTACCCGCTCGGCGCCTACCTCCCGCGCGATTCGGAGCACCTCGATCGCGGGCTCGCCGTGGACGACGGTCAGCCCCGGACCGCCGCCGCTACGCAGGTCGGCGTCCAGCGCCGCCAGTGACGCCCGCAGCCACGGCCCTCGTCCTTTGCCGGGGGAGCGCAGCAGGACAGGGTCGAGGACGAAAAGCGGGAGGATCGGGCCGCCCGCGTCCACGGCAGCCCGCAGCGCCCGGTTGTCACGCAGCCGGAAATCCCGGCGTAACCACCAGATCGCGGGTCGGTCGGCGGAAGCCATGTGGCTATGTTCTCCATCGGAGCGTCAGCCGGATGCTGATCGATCACCCGCCCGATCGCCGCGCCGCCCACCGCGCAGCGTAGGGGAGAATGGCATCCGTGAGTGACCTGATCGATACCACCGAAATGTATCTGCGGACGATCTATGAGCTCGAAGAGGAAGGCATCACGCCGCTCCGCGCCCGGATCGCCGAGCGGCTGCAGCAAAGCGGACCGACAGTGTCGCAGACAGTTGCTCGGATGGAGCGCGACAACCTCGTGCACGTGCAGGGAGACCGGCATTTAGAGCTGACCCCGGAGGGTCGAACCCGGGCGACGCGGGTGATGCGCAAGCACCGTTTGGCGGAGCGGTTGCTGATCGACGTGATTGGGCTGGACTGGGCGAAGGTCCACGACGAGGCCTGCCGTTGGGAGCATGTCATCTCCGAAGACGTTGAGCGACGACTTGTCGATCTGTTGCATGCGCCAACCGAGTCGCCGTATGGCAATCCCATTCCCGGGCTTGCCGAGCTCGGTGTAGCCACGGACCAGGCACCGTTCCGCGACGGCAACGAGCAACTGCAGGAGGTCCTTCGCCGAGGCGCGGGGACGCCGATCCGGGTGGTGATCGAGCGCATGAGCGAAGAAATACAAAAGGACGTCGAGATGATGGGGACGCTGAAGCTCGCCGGCATCCTCCCGGGGGCGAAGGTCAGTGCGGAGGTCGGTGGCCTAGGCGTCCGGCTGTCCGCAGAGGGTTCGCCGGCCTGCGAGATCGACAACGAGGCGTCCACACACTTGTTCGTGTCACGAGTCTGAGCCGCGCGGCATGACTACTGCCGACTACGTCATGGAAAGGCGACCATCGGCGCATTGCTGCGACGCTACTGGTGCGCTGTTCGGCATGCCGGGTTCGTCCCGAGCCGTCGAGGCGGGGAGGCGCGATGAACCCTGATCGCGCCGAAGGGGGAGAGCTGGACTGGCCGGCGTATCTGTCTGAGTTTCACGCTGAGCGGACCGGAATTGTCGAGGCGGTGCTCTCCCGGGCGATGGCAGGTGACCACTCGCCGTACCGGTGGCTGGCCCGTGCGGTGTCCGAATCCGCGACGACGATCCTCGACCTTGCCTGCGGCTCCGGAGCGATGTCCCGGGAACTGGCGCGTCCCGGACGTACGGTCATAGGCCTCGACATTTCCGAGCATGAACTCGCTCTCGCCGCCGAACGCGGACCTGGACCTTGGGTGCGAGGTGACGGACTTCGGCTGCCGTTCCGCGGTGCCTCGGTCGATGTGGTCACAAGTTCGATCGGCCTGGTGGTGATGCAACCGCTAACCATGGTCATTGAGGAAGTCGCCCGGGTATTGCGACCCGGTGGCGTGCTTGCGGGCATCGCGCCGGGGATTCGCCCGCTTGGTCCGCGCGATGTCCAGGTACTGACGCGGATCAACGCCCGACTGCGGACCAAGCCTCAGTTCCCGGGTCCGGTGGAGCTGACCGGATTTGCCAAAACGCTGGAGATGCACGGTATGACGGCCGTGGAGGACGCCCGCGAACGGTACCAATTTCCGATTCGAACGCGGTCCGATGCCGAGCTGGTGATGTCAGCCCTCTATTTGCCGCAAACCCGGTGGTCGCGGGTCGAAAGGGCTATCGAATACCTGGAGGACCGTCTAGAGAAGCGGGAAGTCGTTGAAGTGGCCATCCCGATGCGCAGGATCGTGGCCATCAAGTAACGGCCGGAATACGGGGCAGTCGCTGCTGGTTGTGCTGTCCGACTGCCCGCCGGATCTTCCGCCCACCGAGGAGCACCTAAGTATGCCGACGATCAACATCAACGCCGACGACTTCGAGGACACCATCACCAAGAACGACATCGTGCTGGTGGACTTCTGGGCTGACTGGTGTGGACCGTGCAAGAGGTTTGCCCCGATCTACGAGAAGACCTCCGAGGAATATCGCGATGTCACCTTCGCCAAGCTCGATACCGAGGCGAATCCTGGGCTGTCCGCGGCGCTCAACATCGAAGGCATTCCTACGCTGATGGCGTTCCGTGAAGGCGTTCTGGTCTTCAACCAGGCCGGCGCGCTGCCAGGAGCAGCGCTCAAGCAGGTCATCGACGCCGTCAAGGGCCTCAACATGGAAGAGGTTCACGCGCAAGTCGCGAAACTTCAGGCCGAGCACCAACACTGACGTCCGCCAAGACCTTGATTGAGGCGTCCGGATCTCTTGAGGTCCGGTTCTGCCGAAGTGCGCCGCTATCCACGACTACCCGCAAAGTTGCGGTTCGATGACGTTGTCGACCGCGCTGAGTGCGGAGGCTATCGCCATGTGCATGTCGAGGTACTGGTAGGTGCCGAGTCGGCCGCCGAAGTGCACTCCGGGCTCTTGTTGGGCTAGTCGCCGGTAGGTCAGCAGCCGTTCTCGATCTGCGGTGGCGTTGATTGGATAATAAGGCTCGTCGCCGAGTTCGGCGGTGCGGGAATACTCGCGGACGATGATTGTCCGGTCCTGCGGGTAGCTCCGTTCGGGGTGAAAGTGGCGGAACTCATGGATTCGGGTCCAGGGCACGTCGTCGTCGGCGTAGTTCATCACTGGCGTGCCCTGGAAGTCCGAGACGTTGAGTACTTCAGCCTCGAGTCGAGGGTTCGCCACCCCAACGGTCCCTCGGCGTAGTTGAAGTAGCGATCAAGAGGGCCCGTGTAGACGATCGGCACTCTATTGCGGAGCGAGCCGCGGACGGCGAAGAAGTCGGTGCTGAGTTGGATGTCGATCAGGGGGTGATCGGCCATCCGGCTAAGGAAGGTGGCGTAGCCGTCAACGGGCAGGCCCTCGTAGGTGTCGGCGAAATAGCGGTTATCGAAGGTGTAGCGGACGGGCAGCCGGGTGATGATGTCCGGGCTCAGCTCGGTGGGGTCGGTCTGCCACTGCTTTGCGGTGTAGCCGCGGACGAAGGCCTCGTAGAGCGGGCGGCCGATAAGCGAAATCGCCTTCTCCTCAAGGTTGGTCGCGGCTTCGGCCGCGACCTCACCGGCCTGCTCGCGGATCAGTTTCCGGGCTTCACCGGGGCTGAGGTGGCGGCCGAAGTAGGCGCATACGGTTCCGAGGTTGATCGGCAATGGATACACCTGACCCTTGAACACCGAGAACACCCGGTGTTGGTAACCGGTGAACGAGGTGAAGCGGTTGACGTAGTCCCAGACCCGCGCGTTGGAGGTATGGAACAGGTGAGCCCCGTACCGGTGCACCTCGATTCCCGTCTCCAGGTCCGGCTCGGACCAGGCGTTGCCGCCAAGATGGCCTCGCCGTTCCAGCACCAGCACCCGCTTTCCTAACCCCGCGGCGACCCGCTCGGCGACGGTCAGGCCGTACAAGCCCGAGCCGACGACCACGAGGTCGTAACCGTCGCTCACCACCGAAGCACCTGGGCTGTGGAGCAGGGCACCAATTCGCCGCAGCTCGGGCATAGCTCGGAAGACTCGCCGCCTGGCGGATGCAGGCGGAGCGCCGACGAGATGCGGGCCAGCAGCGGGGCACGCAGAAACGGTGTGGCGGAGGATACGGCGGCCTCGGCCAGTACCGGGACGCCCGATCCAGTCAGCCGCCCCGTCCGAAGGCCCGAGTCGGACATCCCGGCCACCGCCGCCCCCACCGCCCGGCGGTGGGCGTGCTCCAGCTCTTCGGTGCCCGGCAAGCGGACGGGATTGATCGCATTGCCGGCGATGCCGGTCATGCCATCGCCGCGCTCGTCAGGGTCTCCGCACTAGCGCCGCGAGCACCTTGGAGCAGGTCGGCCATTTCAGCGGCGATCACGTCCCACTCCTGACGCTTCCCTGCCACCCGCAACCAGCGGTCTCGTTCAGCCGTACTCCAGGACAAGGCGTCCCAGCAGGCGGTGGCAAAGCCAGCGGCGTCATCGGCGAGCCGGACGATGTTGCCATAGTCAGTGACGACGTCAGGCACCCGAGTTGACACCACCGGGAGCCCGGCAGCGAGGTACTCCAGCGTCTTCGTGGGGCTGATCGATTGGGTCGCCTTGTTCAGCGCGAACGGCATCAGCGCCACGTCGAGGCCTGCCATGACCGTCGGCAGGGCGGCGTAATCCACCTGCCCGGGATACTCGATGTTCGGTGCTTGTGGTAAACGGTTCGGGTCCATCTTGGCCACTGGCCCAACCATCCGTAGCGTCCATGACGGCAGCGCCGCCGCCAGGCCGGCCACCAGGCCGAGGTCGAGGCGCTCGTCGAGAACACCGACATAGCCGGCGACCGGCCGGTGGTGGGGCCGACGCAGTGCAATGGCGGAGGCATAGTGTGCGGTGTCGACACCACTCGGGAAGAGATGGCAGTCCAGACCACGGTGGGCTGCGACAAGCCGATGCAGCGAGCGCCCACCGGTAAACACCACGTCTGCCTCGTCCAGAAGCCGCCGTTGCCGAAGCTTGAGGCCTTGCGGCGCCTCCGCAAATGAGGGGAGGTCGTCCATCACGTCGTAGGCGAGGCAGCCGGGCTGCAGGGCGACCGCGATGTCGTAGGCCATCGGGGTGTAGAGCAGCACATCCGGAAAACGAAGCTCTCGGTCGTGGTCGCGGAAGAAGTCGCCCAACAGACGTCCGTAGTCCTGAGCTCCCGGAGCATTGAACCCAAGCGTTGGCCCATCAACCTCGGCCTCCGGTATGGCCAGCCAGATCCGGGTCACTCCTCCGCCACAATCGACCGCCTGGATCTCAGGTCGGTTGACGCGGGCAGCGACCGGCTCCTCGACGAAGTACGTGGCCGCTCCGGCGGCTGCGCGGGCGGCCGCGAATCGGGAGACCAGATGCTGTGGCCGCTGCCATACCCACGTCCAGCGAAGGTGGGAGAGGACCACGAGGTCATGGACGGGCGCCCGCGCAGCCGACCCAGGTGTTGCCTGCGCGGTGCCTGGACGGGCGGTAGAGGTTGTCATATTTGCTCCTTGCAATCGGCAATTACGGGGTGGCAACACGGATCGGGATCGACCGCTCGGGCGGATCCTGCCAGCGCCAGTGGTCCATCTGTGGCAGGAAACCGGAGAGCTCGGCATCCAGCGGCGGCTGGAACCGATAGGCAGGCAAATCCGCGGCCGGCGTGCCGGTGGCGGCGGACTCCCAAACCTCAGTGAACAAAGTGCGATCCCGCTGCCGGCCCTGCAGGCTTAGGACCCCAACCGGGTCCACCCGGCCGGCCGAGCGGGCGAGCAGTGAATCCCAGTCGCAGGAGTCGACGTGGGGGTACCAGCAGTAACCGCTCAGCGGAACGCCGAGAGATCGGGCCAACTCGTACTGCTCAAGCGTGTAACGAAGCCAAGATGCCCGGTCACTCGGGGCACCCCGCACGTTGGTCTCGGTCAACATCAGGTCCACTCCGTACCGGGACCCGTAAATCTCAGCCAGCGCGGCGAACCCAATCGGGTGCGGGGAGGGCGCCCGGGCGCCGGCCTCGTCATACCACCACTCCGAATGGCTGTAATAGTCGAGCCCGAGGACATCGACCCGTGAGGGCGGCAGATTAAGGAGTGTCTCGCCGCCGGCCCGCAGCAGATCGGCCAGGAATGGCCGTCGCCTGGGATCCAGGTCGTGACCGATAGCCAGATCCAGCAGAACGTGACGACGATCGTTGGCGTACGCGGCGTGCTGGTCGGGTCCACCCGAGATGCCGCGGTGATGTTCGCACGTGTCGATCCACACATGCCGTGCGCCCGGGAACCGCTCCCGCCAGATTGCAGCCGCCTCTGCCACGGCAGGCAGCACAGCCGTCGCAAGCCTTACGAAGCCGTCGATGCCGTGCTCGTACGGGGGCCACAACGCCTCATGGCCGGCGAGGAAAAGGGTGGCGAACGGCTCGTTGAACAACGTGTAAGCGGTCAATCCCGGGTAGCGCTCAGCCACCGCCGTGGCATAGCGGACAAATGCCGGCCTGAACCGGCGGTCCCGGAAGCCGTCGCTCAACCATGCCGGATAGCTGGTGTGGTGGAGCAGGTCCACGATCGGTTCGACGCCCTTGTCACGCAGGTGACCTAGGGTCTCGTCGGTCATCGACCAGTCGAAACGACCGGGCTGCGGCTCGACACGATGCCAACGGATGGGGTAGCGGACGCTTCCTACCAGCGGTATAAGGGCGTCGAGGTCCTCCCGCCAGCGCTCGGTATGACCGGTCGTCTCGAGCAGATCGACGTCATACCGCGGCAGATACGTGCACTCCAGGCCGCCGATAAAACGCGTTGGGGTCGGGTTGAGGCGCTGCAGCAAAGCCAGGCTCCGTTCCGGGGCAGTGCTCTATATCACTGTCGAGAAGCGAAGGCTCCGGGCTGAACCAGACCGTGTTTTATCCCGCGCGGCGGAGTTCGAAACGAGCAGTCACGTTGTTGTGGGGCGATGATCGCAGTTGGTAAGTGACGAGCGGGCTTTCAGTTGCACGTCCCTATGTCATGGGCAGCCGCAGCGATCAGGTCTGCGTACACCTCGACGAGGGGTGTGGGTCGACGGTCCAGGCTGGCGGGATCGAGTTGCCACAGCCCCATGGGAACTATGTATTTGTCGAGCGGCTTCACGCCGCGGAGGTAGGTCCAGGAGATGAGGTCGAACAGTGGCCACCAGGTGTACCCGACGATCGGTATCCCGGCTGCTCGCGCCTCCCGGACTGCCCTGACTGACTCCTGCAGCCATGCGAGTCGGCGGGCAACTCGTCCCCGGCTGGCGGTCTCGGTAAGCAGCAGGGGGCGCCGGTAGCGGTCCCAGTAGAGCGCGGCGACCTGGCGAAGGGCTGCGGCGTCGGCGTACGGGTAGCGGACGCGCATATCTCCTCGGGGGGTGCGCACGAGCTGCTTCTGGGACAGCATCGGGTAGAAGTTGAAGCCCACGACGTCAAGCTGCGTCAGACGCCCGGCGAACCATTCCACTTCGGCTTGGCCAGCACCGTGCTGGTCCAGCCAGTGTCGAAGCGGGTGCGCGTCGCCGACCCGGCCGGTGATGAGGTCCAGAGCCAAGAACAGGAGCTCTTGGCGGAACTCCGTCATCGCCTGCAGACGAGGATCAGATTGGGGTTCGGGCGGCAGCCAGTGGTTCGCCGCGTCCACGTGTACCAGGACGTTGGCCGAGTCGACGGCGCGTAGGGCGTCAGCGGTGTGGATGATGCCGCGGGCCAGGGAGAGCAGCACGGCCACGAAGGCGCGCCAGGAGCGTCCGTACGGAGGCCAGGCACCGGTTCGTCCGCAATGCCAGGCGGTGATACGAGGTTCGTTCAGCGGCGTCCACAGTTCGATTCGTCCGCGGAACCGCTCCGCTGCCCGCCCGGCGTAGTCCGCCACCCGGGCGGGGTAGTCAGGGTTCAGAAAGGATCCCTCGAGCCAGTCGGGAGTGCCATAGTGCACGAGGTCCACGATGGGTTTGATGCCTCGGCTCAGCAGCCGGTCCAGCGCCCGATCCGACCAGTCCCAGTCCCAGCGGTCCGGGCTCGGGCCAATTCGCGGCCAGGGCAGCCCATAGCGGACGACCGGTACGCCGAGTTCTGCCATGAGGTCGATGTCCTCGACCCATCGCTCGTAGTGACCGGTGAGCGCGTACAGGTCGAGGCTCCGACCGGTCGTGGGAGAGAGCGCGGGAAGGAAAGTGTCCTCCACACCGACCGCCCACCAGAAATTGCCCGGAGCCGTCAGCCCAGCCAGACCCCGCTGCGCCGATGAGGTCACTGATCGCCTCTCAACCGGTGGGTGGACGGATCACAGGTGCAGCAGCTCCCGACCTGTAGGCCCGCTCCGCGTCCTCCGCCGGTAGCTCGAGGGGCGCCGCGACGCGGGGCAAAAAGAACTGGATCAGCGGGCCGATCGTGACAGCGAACAGCACCGTCCCGATTCCCACCGTCCCGCCCAACAGAAACCCGACCAGCAGCACCGACGCCTCTAATCCTGTACGCACCAGGCGGATGCTGCGACCGGTCCTCGCGACAAGCCCCGTCATCAGCCCGTCCCGCGGTCCCGGGTCCCAGGTGGCTGCCGAGGTACACCGCCGCACCCGCGCCACAGAGCACCACCCCGACCAGCAGAAAGAGAACCCGCGCCCACCAGGCCTCCGGGGTGGGAACCGCCCACAGGGCGATGTCGATCAGCCCACCAATGAGCAGGGTGTTGACGATGGTCCCGGCTCCGAGCGGCTGCCGAAGCGGGACCCACAACACCAGCACACTGATCCCCGAGACGATCGTGACCGTCCCGAAGCTGATGCCCAGATGCTTCACGAGCCCCTCGTGCAGCACGTTCCAGGGATCGAGGCCAAGGCGGGCCTCCACCATCAAGGCAATCGCCAACGCGGCCACGACCAGACCCGCCGCCAGCTGCAGCCAACGCCGGGCCAACCGACCAGCCCGCAGCTGCTGCCAGAAACTGAGGATCGGCAGACGGTAGGTGGATCGCGACCCAGGAATTCGCATGGCCGGAACGTATCCAGTCGATAGCCAACCTATGCACCAGCACGACGTACTGTGGGGCACATCATGGCGGTGATCCTCGACGGCCTATAGCGCACGCCAACAAGCATCAATCGGGACAAGCCGCGCGTTTCCTTTGCTTGGCGCTCCGCACACAACCCGCTACACCGAGCAGCAATAGTCCGGGCGCTAAGTACCGATGCGCCTTCTCGCACGCTCGGCCCTGTCGTGCGCTACGGCGGCGAGGTCGCCGCGGCCGAGGTCCATCAGGCGTTCTGCAGCCTTCAGTAATGCTTCGGCCCGCTCACGAGCAGCGATCTCTCGCTGTCGGATTCTGGCGGCTCGCCGCCGCGCGCTCTCCATTGACATGGGTCGCGGCCCCGATGGTGCGCTCGTCTCGTCGGTGTCGGTCCGGACAAGATCCATCGTCGGGCCGGCCGCACTCGCCGGCGGCGGCAGGCAGTCGCAGATCCCGCCGCGCGTGGTCAGGGCACAAGAGAAGAGGTGACTAGCGAGCAGGCTGCGGTGGTACGGCTCGGGAAGGTCGATGGTCATCGGGTCTCCAGTGGCTGCGCCGCACTCAACGCTTCCAGGAGCAGTTGGCCTATCGGGCCGCGTTCACCGGCAAGCGAGAATGAGCGGAAAATCTGCCGGCTGCTGGACAGGCGAAAAATCTGACAGGAAGCAGCGCCGCAGGCGCTCTCGCTGTCGAGCACTGGATACCCAGAACCCCTGACGACGAAACGACTGCCGCGGCGTGAGATGATTGCCCTGGCTCAAGACGCGGGTCTCCTGAATCATCACTTTGAGGGGCCAGTGCCATGGACAACGCCTGGGCTTCAATGAGCCGGCAAGAGCTATTAGCGGAGCTGGACATCGTCGAGAAGGCGATAGCTCGCACTTCCACCTTCCACCGCTGCACCGACGAGGCCGGACGTACCCGAGTACGAGTCAGTCGGGAACTGCTGGCGTTGGCGGAACGCGAACACCTTGTTGTCGCCGAGCTACGCCGGCGTCGCCGCCAGGTGCCGCTAGCCGCCTGATTCACCCAGCCTCCGGTGCTCGAAGGGCGCACATCAGTTCCAGTGTGCGTTGCTCGAGGGCCACCTAGTGGGATGGGACAGGTTCCAGCGGGTCGTTACGTGACCCGTCCCCGCCGTGGGGAAACGCCTGGTGATGCACCTGATGCACAACAGCGGCGAGGGGACTGGCCCTCGCCGCTGTTGCGTCGTTCGGTCCGCCTGGCAGACGCCTCTCGGCGAGTGGCCGCTCGTAGCGGCGAAGGGGTGAGGCCCGGGGGTCCTGCACCAGACGGCACCAGTAATAAGCGCTACGGTCAGGCCGGTATTCCCGTCGACTATGCGCCGCGGCCATAGAACCTTGGTCGCCGGTCGAGGCCCCGCATGGCGCTGCCCGGCCGGCCGTCGAGCGGGTCGCTCACGAATTCCCCACCATGCTGAGCAGCCGCGACCCGGACCCCTTGCCGACGCCAGATCAAGGCCGTGCCCAGATCCGGGCCCCACACCCGTGGCCGCGAGTAAGGTCATGGCAGCACCGGTGCGGATCCGTCCTCGTGACGAGGGGGGGCAGCTCGACGTCGCAGCCCGGTGGGGAAAGAGGAAGACCATGGTGGCCAAGGCCGGCGAGAGGGCTGAGAAGACCGGCGACTTCTATTGCGAGTCCTGTGACGCGAAGGTCCACGTCACCAAAGGCGACAAGATCCCGAAGTGTCCCAACGGTCACCGCCAGTTCGGCAGTCGGCGCAACGAGCCCTGAGGACCGTAGGGTGCCCGATAGCGGACCCCTCACCGGGCCGGGTGGTGATCGACGATCCCGCGCAGCGCGAATGAACCCACGCCCATCGGCAAAGTCAGCTCCTCGATATCCGCGGCCAGCCAAGTCGTCCAACACCGCCTAACGGAGATGGCACGGCTGGGGCATTCGCGCTACGTCTCGGGGTGCTCAAATTGGTAGCGGCCAGCGTGGTGGTGCGTCCAGTTGGACGATGAGCCCGTAGTGGTCGCTTGGGATCGGGGGCTGGTCGAAGATTCGTCGGCAGCCCAATATGGGCAGTGTCGGGCCACCGTGTGCCCCACACCGGACGAAGACGTGATCAATACTGCGAAAAGGCCAATCCCAGTCGGTCGAGAGCGGATTGTCTCCTGCGAAGGTGACGAGAGGTTCGGTCGGTCGGGCCGACTCCCACGCACTGCGGTAGCAGACACTCAGGTCATCGATGACATGCCGACCGGTCCAGAACCGGATGCTGTCAGCGGCTTCGTCGGCATCCATGTCACCGGCGACAATCACATGACCCGGCTGCTTGGCGGCCAATGCGTCGAGCGCCCGTGCCAGCGTCACGGCCTGCCGTCGACGTTCCCGTTCGTGATCAAGTTGATAGTCGGGAAGGTAATTCGCCAGCCAGATCCGTCCGTACGGGTGCGGAGCCAAGATCTCGGTCACCAGACACGTACAGGCGAACTCATGGGTGCGCTCGGTCACATGCAAATCAACCTCCACGACGCGGCCCAACGGCAACCTGGTGGCCGTAGTGATACATGAGCCGTTCGCCTCCCGGTGGCTGGCGTGCGCCAACTGAAAACCGGGCCCCAGGATCTCTGCCGCCTGGTCGACCTCCTCCCTCACCATCGTCTCCTGCAAGGTGACCAAGTCAGCATCCAACGCCACGAATCCATCCCGCAGCACCGCGAGTCGATCAGACCAGTTCCCGCTCAAGCCGAAGACATTCAGCGTCGCAAGCCTCACCAGACCACTATGGCAACATCGCTGGTGACCTCGACATACTCTCGGCTGCCCGGTGAGAGGACGACTCGTGTTCCCGTGGATCCCGGCGTCTCCCGCAGCCAGCGGTCGGCCGATGACACGGATGGCAAAGTCTCGGGGTCATCACTTTGATCGTCCCCTCTGCTGGCCTTCCTTGCTTGGGAGTCCGAGTAGAACAACCGCTAAGGCGAGGACGGCGAAGATTGCGCACGCCAGTAGTCCCCATCGCAGGCCCGCGAGGACGGCTTGGATGGTGGAGGTCTGGTTGCTGGCGAGCGTGGCTGCGGCGGATGCAGCCACGGAGGCAACGACGCCGAGCCCCACTGCGTTGCCGAGTTGGGTGGCGGTGTTCACTAGGCCAGCTGATAGGCCGCGACCTTGCTCGCCGGTTCCGGTGCTGCCGGCGATGGTGAGCGGGACGCTGGAGAGCATGAATCCGGCCTCGCCGATGACCATTCCGCTGATGACGAATGGCAGGCCGTCCTCGGAGCCCATGCTTGTCATCAACAGCACCCCCAGGACGACCATGAGCAGGCCTGCTGCAGCGGTCGACTTCACTCCGGCACGTGTGGTCAGCCTGCCAGCGGCGGAAGCGGCGACGACGGAGGCGAGCGTCATTGGCAAGAACAGCAGGCCGGCGGTGAGCGGGCCGAAGCCGAGCACTTCTTGAAAGTAGATCGTGAGCGCATAGAGCCAGGCGATGCCCACCATCGACTGCAGGAAGATCGCCGCGTTGGGCACGACCACGGCGCGGGTTGCCAGGATCGGCAATGGCACGAGCGGCGCTGACACGCGCCGCTCAGTGCTCGCGAAGACGATCAAGAGGACAAAGCCCATCGTCGTGAAGCCGAGCGTAGTCGCCGAGCCCCAGCCAGCTTCTGGCACCTTTGAGATCGCGTAGAGAAGACAGGCCAAGCCGGCGACGAGGCTTGACGCTCCGATCAGGTCCACGGTGCGGGATGCGTTCTGGTCTCGGCTCTCGGCCACAGCGCGATGGGCGGGCAGTAGCGCCGCCAGCGCCAGGGGAACGTTGACGAACATCACCCACCGCCAGCCGAGGAACTCGGTGATGATGCCACCGCCGACCATGCCCACGACGAACCCTAAGGCGGCCATCGCGCCATAAACGCCGATAGCGCGGTTGCGCTCCTCACCTTCGGCGAAGGCGGTCGTAAGCAGCGAGAGGGAGGCCGGAACGAACGCCGCCGCTGCCGCGCCCTGGAGACATCGGGCGGCAACCAGGATCCACGGCTCCCACGCGAACCCGCCGACCAGCGCGGCGACGGCGAAGGAGGCGAGTCCGGCGACGAACAGGCGGCGTCTGCCCCACAGGTCACCGACGCGGCCGAAGAGCAACAG
>DATFOP010000215.1:0-16347 GCA_035265505.1 Propionibacteriaceae bacterium
GCGCAGCGACAGCGACCTCGCGTTGCTTCGGCCGCTAGAGCTGGTGAGCGCTCGCCCTCTCGACGCCTCCTACCTTCATCTCCGTTACGCCGTTAAGACCAGCCGCAAGCTCTGAACCGGGAGATGGACAGCCCACAGTGCGCGGCCGCCATCCGGTGCCAGAACCGACGGTTAGCAGTTCTCAGCCGGTGCTCTGGCCGAGGATCTGCGCGCGATTGGAGGCGGGCCGGACTCCATGCTCGTCAGTCAGTCCATAGGATTCTGCGACCTCTGCCGCCACGAGCCAGCGCCCCGTCAACTCGAAGACGCTGGCGTCGGCTGCCAGTGCGGCCACGGCACGACCGACGAACAGCGGCGTTTCCCGGTTGGCCTCGTTCTCGAAGTACTGGATGTTGGCGATCACACTTTCGGTCAGGACAAGTCCTGGATACAGCGAGATCGACGTGATCTTGTACGGCCGCAGGTCCTCTGCCATGTCATGAGCGAGCCGGTCTATGGCGGCATGCGCCACACCGTAGGGAACCGGCGGCACGAACACCTGACCGGCGAACGAGGACACGCTGACGATCAGGCCCGGACCCGAGTTGATCATCAGGGACGCGGCCAGGGCGGAGGTCACGTGGTGCGCTCGAACGCCGATGCGGTGCATCGAGTCCCACAACGACAGCGGCTGCTCCCAGAACGGACCCGGATTGAATTCGGATCCATCGGTGAACCGCTCGTAGCCGCCCCACACACTGTTGACCAGTACGTCCAGGCGGCCCTGTTCGTTCGAGATCCGATCGACCACGCCGGCGATCTGATCATCGTCGCCGGCATCCATCGGCGCGGCGATCCCAGCACCGCCCAGCGCAGTGACCTGCTGTGCCGTGTCATGCACCGTGCCGGGCAGTCGAGACGGCGCCGATCCCTCTGTGGTCGTCCGGCCAGTGACATAGACAGTTGCTCCTGCTTCCCCGAGTCCGCAGGCGATCCCCCGCCCCACACCACGACTGGCGCCCGTGACCAGCGCAACCCTTCCCGCAAGCGGCTGACCATCCATCCTCGGAAGCTAGCATCGTCCGCCGACATCGAGCCGAGATCGTCGCCGCGACCACGCCAGGTTTAGAGCTTCACTCCGAGCCGACGGCACACGGAAGCGGTATCGGCACGGTGGCGTGGCGTGCTGACCGGGTACTCAAGGCACCACAGCAGCTGATAGACCAGTGCACGCTCGGAGCTTCCCTCTGCTGGTGGCGACGCTGCCTCGTAGACCTCCCAGAAGCCGGCGCCGGTCATGTCGTCCCAGAAGCTCATCCGGGCGATGTCGGACTCGCCAGGCCCAGCCCACGCCTTGTCCCAGTCGAGCACCCCGGCCAATTCCCACCCCGCATGTCCGGCTTGAAAGATCAGGTTCGTGTGCTGTAGGTCGTCGTGGCAGAGAGTTGAGCACGGCTGCTCGGCGAACAGGCTCGCCCTCCGATGGAGGACGTCCAAGAAGGTCGCACGCCGGCCAGGATCTGCGACCCGAAGCTGAGCCCGGCGACGCAGCGCAGCGACGAGATCGTCTCCCGCAGGTTGGCCGGCAGCGTTTAGCTCACCAAAGGAGGCGAACCGGAGCGACTGCATCGCCAGCACTGCCGTCGCGATCTCCCGATGCGCAGCCCGGACCTGCTCCGGCGCCAGCTGCGGACGTAGCCAGCGCCACTGGACGCCGTCGACATGCTCCTGCAACAGGTAGCTCCATGGACCGCTCCGGTACGACGTGTCCACCGCCAGCACGGTGGGCACCGGAACGCCCGCGGCTCGAGCGAGAGACACGACGGCGGCCGTCCGCTGGAAGTCGACCCCAGGCAGTGTGCCCGGACCCGCGACCTTGAGTACAAGGCGAAGCGGAGGTCGGGAAAGCGTCAATCGAAGCACTGACTGTTCCCGGCCGGCCTGCAAGAATTCGACCCGGGTGACGCTGTTTTCAGAGCCGAGCACGGCCCGGACCTGGGCGCGAGCGAGGTCCTCAAGCCTGAAGTCGATCATCGCTGAGCAAGCTTGAGCGCTTTTGTTCGAAAGCAGCATTGGCACTTCTCGTCGGCAGGCATTAGTGGTCTCCGTCGGCCAGATAACTTTCCAACGGCTACTTCCGCCGCTGACTGTTTCGCCCCGTACAGGCGTCTCTGACATCAATCAGTAGGTCAGCCGCTCTTGTGATCGCGGCCGACAGCTCGTGGGACTCAGCACCGAGGTGGGCGAGGACGTCGTTGGCCCTGCGTACGAAGTCAGTCGGCGCCTGAGGCAGACGCCCAGCGGAGGCCACGGCACCCTTCTCGTTGATGAGCCAGCGTCCCGCACGCCCATGGAGGGCGTACACGCACAATTCCACGACGCGAAACAGACAACCCGCCACATACACCGTGTCGCCCCGAGATGCCGCCTTCGGGAGCGCATCCAGGATGAAGCCGGCCTCCCAAAGCCTGGCGACCAAGGCATCGCCGAGCGCGGTGGGATAGGTAGCGACTTGCTGTTTCAGGGCCGACAGCTCCCCGGACGGGTCAGCGAGCACCACCCCAAGCGCGACCTCACCGGCGTAGCTCGTCTCCAGCACGCCCATCGGATGCGCGACTTGGAAGTGAAAGTCCACTCGGCCTTCACGGGCCTTCTGGCAAGACAGGTGCACCCGACGGAGGTCGCGGTACAACCAGTCCACCGCTGTGTCCGCGATCCTCAGCCAGCCGCCTCCGTCCACCCACGGCCCCCACTCACCCCGCTCCGTGACCTCGGCCTGCGAGCCTGCCACCTCTCGGGCCAAGTCTCTGAGTCCGGCGACGTCGAGGGGAGGTCGGTAGTACAAGCCGAGATCCACATCGGAGTCCGCAGTGTGCTCCCCGCGGGCCCGGCTACCTCCAAGCATCACTCCAGTGATCCCGCGGACAGCGACCAATCGCTCAGCCAGCCCGAGGAGTTGATCCTCTATCAGCACCTGGCGATCGTCGCTCAGCCGGTAAGGCCGGCCGTCGAGTCGAGCAGCTGCAACAGCTCATGCGCGGCGAGCTCGATCTTCTTGTGCCGCCATTCCGAAGCGCGATAGACGCACGCGATGAGGCCTGTCCTATGAACGCGGCGCAAATCGCCGTAGACGAAGGCGTAACGAGCCTTGGTCTCGTCGTTCGCGCCTTCGGTCAGTCCCAGGTGCCAGGCGCCATATTCTTCCCACGAGTGCTTCGCCAAGAAGGCGTTTTCGGCCTCGGCTTTCGGCTGGGCATTCCCCCAATCGCTGTCCAGCACGTACTGCTTCGCCTCGATCAGCGCCCGGCACTTGGCCACGCCAGCCGGGTTCACCGTGTACTTCGCCATCCCCCACCTTCATTCGAACCATCTACAGCGCCGAGATCAGCGTCTCCTCGGCGAAACCGAGCCAGTCGTAGACACTGACCATGAAGCTGCGCGGGTCGTCATCCGGCAGATCGGACAGCGCCTCCGCTGCCTCGGCGTCGGCGATATTGAGCCGAGTGGCGACGGCGAGCCGGACACTGGTCAGCGTTCGCAGCCACGCCTCCGTCTCCTCGGCGGGAATGCGCAATGGATGTGCGCCCTGCTCGGTTTCAGCGAGCCGGCGCAGCACAGTCATGGCATCGGTGATCTTCTTGCCCCGGAGCCCTCGCTCGGTGAACCGCCGGAAGTCGGACGCGGCCGCTGCGTCGTGGGGATAGGCGTTGGGAAACAGCCGTTTCAGCACGGGGTCGCTCGGCTCCTCCGGCTGATCCGGATCGATCTCCAGCTCGCGAACGAGCTCGTTGAAATTGTCCGGACCAGCATCGGAGGCATACTTCTCCGGCTCACCGTCGGACACCAGCTCGACCAGCTGATTGATCAATGACGACAGCAACTCGACCTCGTAGCCGCTGAGCTCCGTCGTGATGAGGCCCCGCCGCCGGCTGAACTTCTTCACGGCAGGAGCTTCACAGTTCGTCGGCCTTGTCGAGAGTCGCCCACAATCCGTACTCCTGCATGGCGGTGACGTCGCGTTCCATCTCCTCGCGGGTTCCGCTGGAGACCATCGCCTTGCCCTCGGTGTGCACCTGCATCATCAGCTTGTGCGCCTTTGTCTTGGAGTAGCCGAAGTAGGTCTGGAAGACGTGGGTGACGTAAGACATCAGATTGACGGGATCGTCCCAGACGATGGTGACCCAGGGAGTCTGCGGGACGGTAACTTCCGCCGGCCGCTCCGCTACGGCGGTTCCACCCGCCGGGACCACCCCGACACCCTCCGACTCAGCCATAGAGACCATTCTGGCCCTGCCCTAAGGTGACGCGTGTGAGCGGCACCGGTTCCCCTCCGACATCGCCTTCAATGTGGGGGCCCCGCGAAGTGCCAACAACAGCACTGCTCACCGACCACTACGAATTGACGATGCTTCGGGCCGCTCGTGAGGCCGGCACGGCCGAGAGACGGTGCGTTTTCGAGATGTTCGCTCGAAGGCTGCCAGAAGGTCGGCGGTACGGCGTCGTCGCCGGGGTAGGCCGTGCGCTGCGAGCTTTGCGCCAATTCCGCTTCGATGAGGATGCTATCCGATTCCTCTGCGATCAAGGCATCGTCGACTCGGCGGACGCTGATTGGCTGGCCGATTATCGCTTCCGGGGTGACATCTGGGGGTATCCGGAGGGTGAGCTCTACTTTCCCGGCTCCCCCGTGCTGATTGTCGAGAGCACCTTTGCCGAGGGCGTGGTGCTGGAGACCCTGCTGCTCAGCATCTACAACTACGATTCGGCCATTGCCTCTGCCGGCTCGCGGATGACGGCGATGGCGGAAGACCGCCCCTGTATCGAGATGGGCTCCCGGCGCACGCAGGAACTGGCAGCGGTGGCGGCGGCGCGCGCCGCTTACATCGTCGGCTTCTCGAGCACCTCGAACCTCGAGGCGGGTCGCCGCTACGGGGTGCCCACCAGAGGCACGTCCGCGCATGCGTTCACCCTGCTGCACGGCACTGAACGGGAGGCCTTCCGCGCGCAGATCATGGCGCTCGGTGAGGACACCACACTGCTCGTCGACACCTACGACGTGTTCGCGGCCGTACGGACCGGAGTGGAGCTGACCGGTGGCCGGCTCGGAGCCGTCCGGCTGGATTCGGGAGATCTCGGCCTCCTGGCGGTCCAGGTAAGGGAACTGCTCGATTCGCTCGGCGCGACAGATACCAAGATCATCGTCACCAGCGACCTGGATGAGTACACCATCGCCGCGCTGGCCGCCGCACCGGTGGACGGATACGGCGTGGGAACGGCGCTGGTGACCGGCAGCGGCCACCCCACCTGCGGATTCGTCTACAAGCTCGTGGCGCGTGCTGAAGCCGATGTCGCCGATGCGCCGCTCGTCCCTGTAGCCAAGAAGAGTGCCGACAAGATCTCGATCGGCGGCCGGAAGCAAGCGGTGCGTCAGACCTCTCGTGAGGGTGTCGCCGAAGCTGAGCTCGTCGGTAGCGATGCCCGTTCAGACGGTGACAGGCATGGCCGGAACTTGCTCACCCAGCTCGTCAGGAGCGGCGAGGTCGTCGGAGAGGAACCGCTCCAAGCGGCCCGCGACCGCCATCAGCGGGTACGCGCCGAGTTGCCGCCAGAGGCGCTGAAGATGTCCAAAGGTGAATCTGTGATCGAGACCGTCTACCTCAACAACGGGTGATGGACATGGCCGAGGCCGGATCGACCGCGTCCGGCGAACAGAAGCTCCCCAGCGTGCCGTGAGACTGATGCCACATCGAGATCCGCACACTTTGGTGTATCGCCGTGCGATGACCGTTCTCTCTCCTCATGACCTCGCACATCAACGCGAGCACAAGGGCAGACGAGAGCACTGAGATGTTCCGGGTGAATCAAGGCCAGGCGACTCAATGAACAGCGTTGGCGTGCTGGCCGGTTCGGTGTCGACGGCGCTGTTCGTCGGCAGCGCGCTACCGATGCTGTACAAGGCGGCCCGCACCAAGGACCTTGGCAGTTACAGCCTCGGCAATATCGTCCTGGCCAACGTCGGCAACGCGGTCTATGCCCTCTACGTCTTCAGCCTGCCAGCCGGACCCATCTGGGCCATGCACACCTTCTATCTGGTGAGCACGGCGCTGATGCTCTTCTGGTACCTGCGCTATGAACTCAGCAAGCGCCGCGAGAAATCGCGGGAAGTTGATCAAGCAGACGTTTCGGGGCCACCTGCCGATAGGCGTCCAGCACGATGGCCTCCAGCTCCGGCTGCGTCACGTCGAGCAGCTGCACGCCCAGCCAGCCGCGATGCCCGACGTACGGAGGACGGAAGAAGCGATCGGGCTCGACCTCGACCATCTCCACCTGGACACCGTCGGGCGCCGCGCACCAGATCGCCAGCCGGCCATCCTGGTGATGATCATCGAGGAACATCACGAAGCATCGTTTGTCTGCAATGAAGAACGCCGGGCCACCGTGGCTGACCCGCTCCGATGTCTCCGGCCAGCGCAGCGCCGCGGTTCTGACCATTCGCAGCGCCCGAGCGACATCGGCGCTCCCATAGTCCGGCATCGCTCGATTCAGCGCAACGAGACGACTTGAGTACGGGCGGCAAGATCATGGAGCGCCTGCCGCTTCGGATTCCAGAGCGGGAAGAGGGCGTCGATCACCGTGATGACCCCGAGCACGCCAATCGCACCCGGCAGTACCCAGATCGCCGACCGGAGAAGGATGACAGGCCAAGGCAATGGTGCGCGCGAGAGCCCAACATCGACGGGGACGACCCGGAGGCCGCAGACGAGCTTTCCGGGAGTCGCCGCCTTCCATCGCAGGAAGGTGACCAGATAGATCATCTGCAGGGCGAGCGTGACGGACGTGATCGCCAACTGGTCGCTGGCGGACAAGAGATCGGTGGGGTTGAGCTGCGGCGGGGGTTGCCCGGCCTGCGCTGCCCGCACGATCGCCGAAAAGGCGTCCGACATCGCTCGAACGAGCCGAAGATAGATCGGCGCCAGCACGATCGCGCCGAGGGCGGACAGAATGATGCCGTCGATCACGGTGGCCAGGACCCGCCACCACCAGCCAGCGAGCAGCACGCCGTCCGCTGTTCGGGGTGCCGCTGGTCTCCTCAGTGCCGGCTGGTAGCCAGCGGCCTGCCCATGCTGGGGATATCCTCGCGGGTCAGACCACTGTCCCGGCAGCGCGCCGGGTCGGGGCCGGGTGTTCCGCGACCATTGCCAGCCATCCCAGTAGCGCTCCTGCGCCGCGTTCGCAGGGTCGGGGTACCAGCCGCCCGGGGCGGCGTGCCGTCCTGGTGGGGCGGGTGGAGAGCCGACGGGAATCTCAGACACGCCTATCATCCTAGGTTCGCTCGTCGGCGCCACCTGCGGCTGCGAGCCCTTCCTCGGGCGTGACACAGACCGTCAGCGCCCCGGCGGCAACCTCGGCGGTGAGTGTGCGGCATTCGCCCTCGGCCACATCACCGTCGAGCTGATAGGAATCGGAATGACCCAGCCGGACCTGGACGCGCGTGCCCTGCCACTCGTCCACTCGGTCGTCCGAGCGTCGCCGGAAGGTGATCAGGCGGATGAACACCCGTATCCAGTGAGTGAAGCGGTGCGGTGACGCTACGTAGACATCCAGGCGACCATCGTCAGCCTTGGCGCGCGGTAGCAGAGTAATGCCCCCGGTCAAGGTGCCGATGTTGCCGATCACGCAGATCATGGCGCGTCGGCGGTGGATCCGACCGCCGTCGATACTGATGGCCATGTCGATCGGCAACCTGCCCAAAGCCTTCGCGGTAGCGAGGAAGTAGGCGCCCGGGCCGATGACCTTCTTGAGGTCTGGGTTCGTTTCGTCCATGATCATGGCGTCCATCCCGGTGCCGGCCATGACGGCGAAATGCTCGCTGCGCCGATCATCGACCGTGAGTTTGATCAGATCGATTACCCGGGTGTGCATCTGTAGGGCGACCTCGACCGCCTCCGCCTCCTTGAGGGGAAGATCAAGAGAGTGCGCCAAGAGATTTCCGGTGCCGGCCGCTACCACGCCCATCGGAATCCCGCTGTTGGCCAGCCCGTTCGCGACGATCCTCACCGTACCGTCCCCTCCCGCCGCGATCACCAGGTCGACCGCGGCTTCGACGGCACGCGCCGCCATCGAGTGGCCGGGATCGTCTTCGGTCGTGGCGAGCCAGATCGGTTCCTCCCAGGCGGTGGGAACGAGTTGCCGATTGATCGTGGTCCGAATGTCCTCTGATACCTTCGTCGGGTTGAAGATCACCGCGCATCGGCGTCGCTCCGGCTGATCAGCCACTGCTACCCCTCCCCCGAACCCCACCTGGCCGTGGGTCCTTATCGTGTCAGACGCCAGCCTCTGCCCGGGTGCGCGTTCGTTGGGCTCCGTCGTAGCCGAGCCGCCTCGCCGTCACCGAGCAAACTCGTTGCGTACCCGGCCGATCCGCAGAGAGCTGCCGACCGCCAACAGAGTCACTCCCACCATGGCGGCGTAAACGACTCCGAAGGTCAGCGACAGATTGCCGATCGGGCGCAGTGCAGCGAAGATCGTGCCGCTCAGCCCGACGAAGATGCCGGTGCCAAGCGCATCGAAGACGTTGAGCGAGGACGCGTTGCGACCCTGGACGGACACGTCGGACAGCGTCATCACCGCTAGCGACGTGCTGGAGGTGGCCAACCCCATCCCGAGCCCAGCGAAGATCCAGCCGACCCCGACCAAGCCGAACCACAAGCCGGACCAGATCCCCACCATGGCCACGATGGACACGCCAACCGTGACCGACAAGCACCCGTACGTGATCAAGCGGTCCCGACGGATCTTGAGCCAAGGGCGAGACTGCAACCACGAGCCCGTGGTCCACCCGATGGAGCCGATGGTCAGCACCGCACCGGCGAGCACCAGTGAGATCTTGCGTTGCTCCACCAACATCAGCGGGATGAACGCCTCGCTGCCGAAGTGCGCGCCAGGGAGCAGCCCACGTACCATGATCACGGCCGGGAGGCCGCGGCCGAGCCGCAGAAATCCTGGTGGCATCAGCCGGGGCAGGCCGACAAGCAGGCCCGCGACACCGGCAACAAGCAACGCCAACCCAAGCCAGTCCAGTCGTTGTCCAGCCAGCTGGACAGCCGCGGCCGCCACCGCGACCAGCCCGGCAGCCCACAGTGCCGCCGGCCGGGCGGCTGGTTCGCCTTCCTGCGGCCGATACGCGCGGATCATGATCAGTAACGTCGGCAGCACCATCGCCCCGCCCAGGGCGACCAGCGGCAGCACGGCGATGAACACCCAATGCCAGCTGAAGGCCGAGGTCAGCCAGGCGGCGACGGGTGGACCGACGAACGATGGCAGCACCCACGCCGTCGAGATGTAGGTGAACATCCGCGGGCGCTGCCGGGTCGAGTATGCCTGGGCGACGCAGACGAAGATTGCGGTATTGATCACCCCGCTGCCCAGGCCTTGAATCAACCGGCCACCGATGAGCTGCGCAATATGCTGCGCGGTGCCCGCCACGACCAGCCCCACCGCGAAGATCGCCAAGCCAACGAGCAGCGGCCTGGCCGGTCCGATCCGGTCGCTGAGCCGGCCGGTGACGACGGTGGAGAACAGCATCCCGATCACGAAAAGAGAGAACAACCAGGCGTAATAGGTCAGCCCGTCGAGTTGGCGCGCGGCCACCGGCATGGCGGTGGCCACCGCGATGGCCTCGAAGGCGATCGCCACAACGGTCATGCACAAGCCGACTGTGAGGTTGCGCAGCGACATCGACGTTGGCGCCGCTCGCTGCGTTGCTGGCCGATCGATCGTCATCACGCCCAGTCCACCACCCGGAACCGCGTGCGGTCATCACGGGGCCTGGGGCGAGCTCGATGTCTAGACTGGCCGAATGAGCGAGCAGCTGAGTCCGGGCGCCCAGACCATCGTCGATGAGCGAACAGAACAACGTTCGGAGTTCCGCGTCGAGGAGGGCGACCACGAGCGCTTCTCGCACTACGTGCGCAAGGAGAATCTCACCGAGGCCATGGTGATGGGTACGCCGGTCGTGGCGTTGTGCGGCAAGGTGTGGGTGCCAAGCCGTGACCCCGAACGCTTTCCGGTGTGCCCGGAATGCAAAGAAATCTGGGATAGCCTCGCCGGCGACGACGACTAGCGGGGACCTTCGGGCCTGCGCGGCTGCTGGACCTCGACCCGCCACGCTCCTACGCTTCAGCCATGGAGGATCCCGAACCGGCGCACCGCACGTTGGTGCTGGTCCGGCACGCGAAATCCTCCTGGGACTCCGATGTGGATGATCATGATCGTCCGCTGTCCGGGCGTGGCCGACGCGATGCCGTGGCCATTGGACAGGAACTCACCAGACGGGGCATCCGTCCAGACCTGGTGTTGTGTTCCACAGCTTTGCGGACCAGGCAAACGTGGCAGCAGGCTGTCATCGGTGGCGCCCAGGCCGGCGAGGTGCGCTACCAACCCGAGATCTACCACGCCTGGGTGCCTGAATTGACCTCGATCATCCGGGAGCTGCCCGATACGGCGGCCACGGTGTTGGTGCTGGGCCATGCACCGGGCATACCGGACCTGGTGGAGTTTCTCGCCGTTCGCGATCATGGTTCGGCCCACTGGGCGCGGATGGATGAGAAGTTCCCGACCGCGGCGCTCGCCGTGCTCGCAGTAACCGGTCCCTGGTCGGAGGTGGGCCGATCGCGGGCGACGCTGGCCGCCTTCGACGTCGCGCGGGGGTGAGCTAGCCGGGCTGCTCAAGCGGCCGGCGCCATGTCGACGCTGACATTCATGTTCGACTTCTTCGCCTCGGTGAAGATCACCCCCCGCACCGGCGCGACATCACCGTAGTCGCGGCCCCACGCCACCGTCGCATGCGAATCGTCGCACAGCCGGTTGTTCGTGGGGTCCAGGTATAGCCACCCGGCCTCCGGCACCCAGCAGCCCACCCAGGCGTGGCTGGCGTCGGCACCGATCAGTCGCGGTCGACCCGGCGGTGTGCGGGTGGCCAAGTAACCGCTGACGTAACGCCCGCCAAGACCGAGACTGCGCAGCCCCGAGACCATGAAGTGTGCATAGTCCTGGCAGACCCCGGTGCGCTGCTCGAGCAACTCACCGACCTTCGTGCTCAGCGTGGTGGACCCTGACTTGTAGGTGAAGTCGGCGTACACCCGATGCATCAGGTCCGTCGCCGCCTCTCCGATGTGCCGCCCGGGAGTGAACGACTCGCGTGCGTACGCTTCGATTGCCGGTGGTATCTCGACGTACGGTGAGCCGAAGGTGAAGTCGGCCGCCTCCCAGGCATCAGCCACGTCGGTCCGCTCACGCGGCCGGGACTGCTCCCACGGCAGCGCGAGCGCTTGGGGAGCCAACCCGTGCGACGACAGCTCGATCACGCTGATCGCGGTGACTCGAAGCTCGGTATGTGGCCGCACGACATGGAAGTAGGACTTCGTGTTGCCGTAGGCATCGATGTGGCGGAACAAATCGGCGGGCTCGGGATCGATCCGCACTTCATGTGCCAGACAGCGCTGCCAGGCCAGATCCCGCGGCCGGAGGTAGAACTGTCCAAAGCTCCCGGTGACATCTGAGTCGTAGGTGTAGGTCGTCGTGTGGGCAACGCGATAGGTCTTCATCGCACCCCCGCGCCAGCCGGGCTACCCACGTCGTTGCTCCGGTACATCGGCCGCGGAGCAGGCGGCAGCTGCTGGTAAGCCGCTCGGATCGTTTCGGAGAGGTCGCGAAGCTGAGTCTGCAGCCCACTCAGGAACTCGGCCAGTGCGGGTCTCTGGCCGCCGCTGAGGTGGCAGAGTTCGACGAGGTCAGCATTGCGCACACGCTCGATCATCCCGTCCAGCAGCCGCAGTTGCCGGGCGGTGGGTGAGGTGCTGGGGATGGCCAGCAGATCGGTCCGAACGCGGTTCAGCTGGAAGGCGGCCGAGCGCGGATTGAATGGGTCGAGGACGAGCAGCTCGACGAGGCCCTCCATCCGCGCGCGCAGCCGGTAGCGGCGACGGAAGGTGACGATCGACTCGGCGGCGGTCAACACAGCTTCGGTCACCAGCCGGTCGGTCTCCGGCGGGCGTTCGATGCAGACTGTCACCCGCAACAGCGCCAGAAGTTGCAGTGCCCGCTCCAGACCGCGTCCCGAGTCGAGCATGTACCAGCCGGGATCGCGAACCATGTTCTCGCTGACGATCCCGCTCAGGGCGAGCAGCCCCGAGAGCACCCGTTCACTGGCGTCGGTCAGTTGCAGGCCCTGGTCGTACGGATTGGCTGCGAGCGCGTGGAGTGCTCGTTCGACCTCGGCCAACACCATCCACACGTCCTCGGACAGTTGATCTCGGACGCCTTGCGCGGCCGACGACAGCGCACCGACGGACTGGGAGACCGTGCCCGCTCGATGCCGATCGAGCACTATTGAACGGAGCTCCGGCATCATGGCCACGTCGTCGGCCAGGAAACCGGGATAGGTGGTGCTGACATGGGTTACGGCGTGGAGTAGGACCTCCAGAGCGTGCCCCTGAGTCGTGTCCCGGTCGGTCTCGACGGCCACGGTGCGAGCGGCCAGGATCAGGCGGAGCAGGTCTTCGGCCCGCTCCGCGTAACGGCCGAACCAGAACATGTCGCTGAGCACCCGCGGCACCATCGCGGCCGACGTGGAGACAGTGGGCACAAGGTCCCCTGCCGCCTCGGCGAGGCGGCGCGGCGCCGCAATCCGCACGGCTGTGATCGGCTCTCGGCCGACGATCCAGACATCCTTGGCAACTCCGCCATCTGGAGCGGTGACCAGCGGGCCCTTGTGGTTGGACTCATCGTTGACCCGAGCCAGGCCGCCGAGCATCGCGATATACGAGCTATCGCTGCGCACCGCGAAGGAACGCAGCACAAGCTGCCGGCGGACAAGGCGATCGTCTTGGCTGGTGGGAACCGACGACAGTTGCAGCACTTCTTGTCCGACGTAGCGATGTGGCAACGCTTTGATTTTGGCGGACAGTTGCTCCCGCTGTTCAGCGGTCAGGGCAGAACCGATCACGCTGCGTCCATGGCCACGACTGATTGGCCGGATCACCAACGAGTCGACGTTGGCGAGCACGTGATCGAGAGAGGCGGGATCGCCGCACCACCAGGTGTCCACCGACGGGAGCCGGAGCGGCTCCCCCAACAGCCGCTCGCACAGCTCCGGTAAGAACGGCAGCAGCGCGGGATTCTCCAGAATGCCCGATCCGATGTTGTTGACCACGCTGACCGTGCCCTGGCGGACGCATTCGACCAGGCCGGTCACACCGAGCCGTGAGCCTGCGCGCAGCTCAAGCGGATCGGACCAGGCAGAGTCGACGCGGCGCAGGATCACGTCGACCTGTTCCAGCTTGCCGAGGACGCGCATCCATACCCGGCCGTCGCGCACGGTCAGATCACTGCCCTCCAGCAGCGGAAAGCCGAGCAGCGAGGCGACGAAGGCCTGATCGAAGGCGGTCTCAGAATGGGTTCCCGGGCTCAGCACCACCACCCGCGGGTCCTCCACCGACTTCGACGCGGCGTCGACCAACGCCATCCGCATCGCCTGGAAGAACGGAGTCAGCCGGTGCAGGTGAGCCTCTTGGTAGACCTCGGGAAGCACGCGGGAGACGACGCGGCGATTCTGCATCGCGTATCCGGCGCCGGAGGGCGCCTGCGTGCGGTCGGAGATCACCTTCCACTGGCCCTCGGCGTTCCGGCCAAGATCAACCGCGACAGTGAACAATCGTTGGCTGGTCAGGGCCCCCGCACCGATCACCGGACGCAGGTACTCGTCGTGATCGAAGATCGCACTGGGCGGCAGCGTGCCCTTGGCGAGCAACGATCGGGCACCGTAAAGGTCAGCCATGATCGCGTCGAGCAGCTCGGCACGCTGGACCAGCCCCGTCTCGAGCCGGGACCATTCACGGTCGTCCAAGATCAACGGCAGTGGGTCCAGCTTCCAGGGCTGCGGCTCGGTGATGACAGGCACTCGACCGTCCGTCTCATCCGCGATCGAGATCGAGGAGGCAGGGCTGGGCGTATAGGTGACGTTGTCGTCCTCGAGCAGCCGTTCCACCTCGCGCTGCGCGCGCAGCAGGTCCATCTCGGCGAACTCGTCGAGGCCCTCCATCAGAGTCGACCAACCTTGGCGTACGGTCCCGTCGGGTGCTGCGAACTCGTCGAAGCCGTTGGCCGTGGAGAAGATGTCCGGCTGGCTGACGGCGGCCAGATAACGCCCGAGAACCGTCATCGGCGTCTTCGCTCGCTTCGAGCCTTGAGTCTCATCAGCGGCCCCAACGGCGCGGAACCCGTCGACGCAGATCCAAGGTCAGGGCATAGTCGGCCCCCGCAGCCTGCCGCCAGGAGAGCTGTGAATCGAGCGCCGCCACGTCGATGATGCCGGTCGTGTGGCCTCCCTCCTCGAACCGGCGGGCGCGGCGCGCCTCAGCTTCCTTGGCGTTCACCGGCGGTGTGTCGTACGAGCGTCCACCAGGATGGACCACGTGGTAGGTGGCGCCGCCCAACGACAGCTGTGACGCCCGGTCGATCAGGTCGAACCGCAGCGGCGTGTCGATCTCGATCGTCGGATGCAACGAGCTCCAGGGCTTCCAGGCTTTGTAACGGATTCCGGCGACGTAATACCCAGGTGTGCCGGCCGAAACCAGCGGCACCGGGGACCCGTTGCAGGCCAGCAGGTGTCGAGCCGGCTCGAAGTTCCGGACGCTCACCTGAAGCCGCTCGGTCGAGGAGTCGACATAGCGAGCGGCAGCGCCGGAGGCCGAGTCGTCGCCGAGCACGTGCCAAGGCTCGATCGCCGAGCGGAGCTCCAGCTCCAAGGGGTCACCGTCTGTTCCGCCAACGTGGGCCAGACCGATCCGCGGAAATCGGAACTCCACGTACGGCGCCAGCCAGGCGCGGTCGAAGTTGATGCCGTGCGCTCGCAGATCGTCCACCACGGTGGAGATGTCCCCCAGCGCGAAGTGCGGTAGCAGGAACTTCTCGTGCAGTGAGTTGCCCCAGCGGATCAACGGCGCCGAGTACGGCAGCTCGCTGAACCGGGCGACGAGTGCGCGTACCAGGAGTGCTTGAACCAGTGCCATGTCGGGGTGCGGGGGCATCTCGAAGGCGCGCAGCTCCAACAGTCCCAGCCGGCCGCGCAGAGCATCCGGGTTGTAGAGCTTGTCGATGCAGAACTCGGATCGATGGGTGTTGCCGGTGATGTCGGTGAGCAGGTAGCGCAGCGCGCGGTCCACGGCCCACGGTCGGTGGTCGTTGTCGTCGAGCTTCTCGATCTCGGCGAAAGCGATCTCCAGCTCGTACAGCGTGTCGGGGCGGCCTTCGTCCACCCGCGGCGCCTGGCTGGTTGGTCCCACGAACCGGCCGGAGAATAGATAGGACAGCGAGGGGTGGTGCTGCCAGTACGTCAGCATGCTGACCAGGAGGTCAGGGCGTCGGAGCAGCGGTGAGCGGGCCGGCTCGGCGCCGCCGAGTGTGAGGTGGTTGCCACCACCGGTGCCACTGTGCCGGCCGTCAACACCGAATGTCTCAGTGCCGAGCCGCTGCTCGGCGGCGATCCGAAACAGGGCGTGCGTCAGCTCGCTCAGCTCCTGCCAACTGCGACTGGGATGAACGTTGACTTCGATCACTCCCGGGTCCGGCGTGATCAGCAAGTGATTGATCCGCGGATCAGGTGGCGGGCCGTAGCCTTCCAGGATCAGCTTCGTCCCGTCGCTCGCAGCTATCCGGCCGATCAACCGGACCAGCTCGATGAACTTCTCCAGCTGCTCGAGCGGGGGCAGAAAGACGTACACGAAGCCGTCGCGGGCCTCGACCACAACCGCGGTGTGCGACGGATGATCACCGGGGTCGACGACCACGGCTCGGGGGTGCGCTACCGGATCGGTCAGCGGAGCAGGATGGAAGTAGCTCGCCTCCCCGACGAAATCCGGGTCCTCCCAGGACAACGAGCCGAGCGGTAGCCGAGCACCCGCCGGTGACTGGCCCGGCGCCAGCACCAGCCGACCGCGACGGGTGCGCCAGGCGGCACTGGCCCAGCCCTCACCCCACCAGGCGGGAGCTAGCGGCAGCGCCCAGGCGACCGGCGCTGTGGACCGGTCCAGTTCCGCGATCAGTGCGGGGTCGGCTGTGGTCGGATCCAGCTCGGGTCGGGGGCCGGTGGGCCGGCGCACCTCTTCGGCCAGCGTGGCCAGTGGATCCTCGTAGCACGGCTGGAGTTGCTCAGTCGGCAGCCCCAGGGCGAGCGTGATGGCCTTGGCTAACTGCTCAGCCCTCGCTGCCGAATCCTCCTCGGCCTGTTCGGTGTCGAACGGATCGGCGAGCAGGTCCGGGTCGTCCCAGAGCGGTTCGGAGTCCTTGCGCCAGATGAGCCCGATCTGCCAG
>DATFOP010000216.1:0-2804 GCA_035265505.1 Propionibacteriaceae bacterium
CAGCACGGCCAGGATCGCCGACCGCACGTCGCCGCGGCGGGCCTTCGACGCGCGCCAGCCCGGAGCGCCACCGAACCACGGTCCGCCAAAGGGCGGCTGAGCGCCGAAGAATCCCCAACCCCCGAAAGGCTGCGAGGTCTGCGCACGCCGGCCCGTCATCATCGCGAACCAGTCGTCCTTGGTCCTTGCTCGCTCGCCCGCGCACCGGCTGGCGAACCTCAACCAGGGAGCCACCCAGGGCGCTCCCATTGCGTACGCTCCACCCACCGCCATCACCTCTCATGAGATCAGAAACCGATACGTCAACGATATATCGGTAAGCCGAGGATTCAAGACGTACGACCCTCAAGGATCGGGATTCGGTGATCGCTACCCCGGCAGCCTTGAAGGCCGTCACGGGGGAGGATGGACGTGGACTGCCGGCGCCCGCGTCACCCAGCCGGCGGACACGTCGTTTTCGACCGATGTGCATTCATGCCGATGACCATCGTTGTCGTGATTTACTTGATTACCGGCTCGCCTGGGGGCTCACAGCGCGTGAGAGTCGTAGCGTGTTTGTCACGCTTCGACTGATTTGTCCTCGGCACCGAGCCGCAGCCCCGAAGAATCCAACGTCGCAGGACTGTCGAGATGGACGTCATCACCCCGAAGGATCGGCCTCACACCCGGTGGCCACGCCACCCGGCCAGATCCGCCCTCTACGTCGCAGTCCTGATCGCCGTCATTGCCCTACTGGCTGTCATGATCAATGTGACAACGGGGGGCAGCCCTTCGCAGCCGTCGGCCGAGGCGGCAGGTGCGCCCCCTGGCAACCGGGCGGACGTGCAGAGATGGTTGAAGGCCCGGGAGAAGGCTCAGATTGAACTCAACGACGCACTCGTTCCGGTCGTGCAAAACAGGATAGGTAGCGCCGGCCCGAACTCTGCTGAATGTCGCCGGTTGAATGCCGCGGTCCTGGCCCTAGAGGCGCAAGGTCGAGCCCCGGTCGCGGAGATTGATGAGCTGGCCCGGGCGGGATTGGACAAGATCAAGCAGGCGGCCGCGGCCTGCCTGGCCGGCGATGTCGCCAGCACCCAACGGCTGGCTGCTGAGGGCCTTGCTGAACGCGCCGATGCCTCGCTTCCTCTGGACGAAGCGCTGGAAGGCGAGTAGGCGACATCGTGAGAAACCCACTTGCCACCGCGCTCGCAGCGCTCCTCTTGGGGACTGGCTGGCTCACGTTGGTCGCTCCGATCTCCCACGCCGCCTCTACGACGCTGGCCCCGGTCGCGGACAGCCATGTCCAGGCCGATGCGCCTACCACGAACTTCGGCACGGCGACCTCCCTCCGGATCGACGGCGACCCCGTCTCCAAGGCCTACCTCAAGTTCGATGTGCAGGGTCTCAGCACAGCACCGACTCGGGCCACCCTCAAGGTTGTGAGCCCTATCTCGTCGACGACGCCGATCAATGCGAAGTCGGTAACGGACACCACCTGGACCGAAACCGGTGTGACCTACAACAATGCGCCGGCGGTCGGCGCGACGGTGGCCTCCGCCACGCCGTCTGCGACCAACAGTGTCCTCTCCTTCGACGTCACGTCCCTGGTCAAGGGCAACGGCCTCGTGTCGTTCGCGCTGGACACCACCAGTAGCACCAGTAAGAGCCCACCCAGCCGGGAGAATCCGACGGTCGAATACCGTCCTCAGCTGGTGGTCGAGACGGGCACCACATCCACGCCGACGCCGACCCCATCCGGCTCGACGGTGATCGCGACGCCCACCCCATCCGGCTCGACGGTGATAGCGACGCCCACCCCATCCGGCTCCACGCCGGGTACACCGTCCGGCTCGACGGTGATAGCGCTGGCTGGCGACGTGGCCTGCGGTACGACCGAGAAGTATTACAGGAATGGAAACGGCACCGCCGACAAGTGCCGTATGAAGTACACCGCCAACCTCATCAACAACATGGCGCCGTCGCGGGTGTTCGCTATGGGTGACCTGCAGTACAACAGCGGCAGTCTGGCTGATTTCAACGTCAGCTACCAGAACAGCTGGGGCGCCTTCAAGAGCACGACGAACCCGGTGGTCGGGAACCATGAGTACGGGACCAGCGGCGCCGGAGGTTACTTCTCCTACTTCGGGGACGCCGCCACCCCCCGCCAGCCTGGCTGCAGGAAGGACTGCGACGGTTACTACAGCTTCAATGTGGCTGTCGGCACCAGCAACTGGCACATCGCCGTGATCAATGGCGAGTGCGCACGGATCGGCGGCGGCGTAGGCTGCGCCGTCGGGTCGCCGCAGTACAACTGGCTGAAAGCGGATCTCGAGGCGAATGCGGCCACCAAGTGCACAGCCGTCCTGACGCACAAGCCCCGATGGTCGTCCAGCAGCTTCTACACCGCGGAGATCCAACCGCTCGTGGATCTGATGAGCACCAACAAGGTGGATCTGCTGCTGGCCGGCCATGCTCATAGCTACGAGCGCTTCGCTCCACAAACTGCCTCGGGCTCGGCGTCCAGCACCGGTATCCGCCAAATCACCGTCGGCACCGGTGGCCGGGACTCCCAAGGTTTCGGCACCGTCCTAGCCAACAGCGTCGTCCGCAAGAACAAAATCTTCGGGGTGATGAAGCTGACGTTGAACCCGACCAGCTACAGCTGGGACTACATTGCCGATCCCACTACCCCGTTCTCGGACTCCGGCAGCGGCAACTGCATCTGAGCTCGAACGAACGAGGTCACGTACGCCATGAGGGTTCCTCGGTTCAGCTCTGCCTCTGGAAGCGGTAGCCGAGGCCGCTGGCGGTGAGCAGGTAGCGGG
>DATFOP010000217.1:0-15860 GCA_035265505.1 Propionibacteriaceae bacterium
TCTACCCTCGGCTGGACAAGATCAGCGTCGACTACGCCGTGATGGAACCCGTCTCCCAGGGCAAGGGCACGGCACGAGTGGTTGCCGTTCGGCTACCCATCACCTGGCATGACGTGGGCGGTTTCGCCGCCCTGGGCGAGCAGTTGCCCCGCGATCAGCATGGCAACGCCATCTCGGGAGCCAGCGTCTTGGTGGATGCCCGAGACAATCTGGTGATCAACCAGGCCGAGGACGGCCGGCTCGTCGCCGTGGTCGGGCTCAGCGACACCGTGATCGTGCAGACGTCCCAGATCACTTTGGTGTGTCCCACGAGTGAAGCCGAGCGGATCAAGGACCTCGTCGCCGAGGTGACGGCCCAGCTCGGCCGGGCTTACGCCTGACGCCTCGAATCAGCCCAGGAATCGTCGAGTCAGTCGAGGTTAGGCGCCGTTCGGCTCTGGAGAGCTTCCGTACGGGTATTTGGCCATGAAGTCCTTCAACGCGGCGCCGCTGACCGCCGCACAGGCCTGCCGCACACCCTTCTGAGCAGCGGTGTCGGCCGGATTGTTCGGATCCGCGAACCAGTGCGTGAGTACGACATTCTTGCCCGCCGGCATCGCGCCGCCGTCGGCGGCGTCGTCCCAGGGCGCGGCGATGAACTTGTTCGCCGGATTCTGGTCGTCGTTGCCGAAGGTTTTGGCGATGTTCTGAAGTGCTGTCAGCTGCTTGCCCGACAGGTCGCTGCGGTACCAGACGACGGTGTAGCCGTGTTCGAGGTTGTGCACCAGCGCCTCCACCGGCGGCCGATCTTCGGTCGCGTAGAACCGCTTCGTCAAGGGCGCCGGGCTGGGGTAATGCTGTCCGGAGTCGGGTGGGAAGCGGTCGTAGCTGACCTTGGTGCCTTCCTCGACGTGCTGTTGATTGCCGGTGGCGACGTTCTCGGCGATCGGGTCGCATCCGGCCGAGTTCACGCTGGTGCCGAGATCCTCCAGGCTGGCGTTGCGCGCGATGTAGTCACTGGCGAAGAGGTAGACCGGATAGGCGAGCAGCGCCGTCGCGAGCACTACGCAGATGACCAGCAGGCTGATCGTCCGGCGCCGCTGCTCCTTCTTACGGGCCGCCTCCAAAGAGGCCAGCTTGTCGCGTCTGCTGCTGCCTGACGGCGCGCTCTGCTTCAACTTGGTGTTGGCCACGGTGGCTCTTCCTCTGGTCGGTTCCCGGCACCCGCCGTGGCGCTGTGCTCAGAAGTCGCGAGTCTAACGCGATATGCAATCTCCAGCATTTGCCTCAATAGCTGAGCAGCGGGACCCGTCAGCTCGCTGCCGTCCAGCAGGGTGCGAATCAGTTCAGTGGGTTCCCGTCGCACCAGCTCCTCATACCGCTCGGCTTGTCCGGTAGCCTCCAGCGCCGCCACCAGGACCGCTTCGCGACTTCCGTGACCGAAGAGATCCGAGGCTGGCGGCCGCAGCAACGAAGCCGCATCCAGATCGTCGTCGACGACCAGACTGTCCAGACCCCGTACCACTGCTACAGGCTGTCGGCTGAGCTTGCCCTTGGCCAGGTCGGCGGCCGCGGCAAGCTCGTCGCCGACCGCCATGGCCGTCACCGCGAGCGGGTTGCCGTACGGGTCGCGGGCCCCGGCGTAGTCCTGGACCAGGCGCACTCCGGCGGCACCAATGGCCTGGTCCGTCTGGCCGATCCGCCACGCCCGACCGGCGGTGTCGGAGATGATCACACCCAGGCGGACGTTGCAGCGAGCGACCAGACCATCTCGCAATGTCCGCGCGCTGCCGTCGGGGTCGTGGGGTAGCAACAGGATCGATCCGGCGGCCACATTAGAACGGTCGACTCCGGCCGCGGCTATGGTCAGCCCGGTGTGGGTACGCACGATCTGCGTCTGGTCGCGAGCGGCCACCGTCCGAGCCGTCTCCGCGTCGATAGCCTGCTGGCGTTCGGCGGCTGAGCGAATGCGGCCCTCGGCCTTGCTGATGATCTTGGATGTGACCACCACGATGTCGCCGTCGCGAAGCGGACCCTCGGCTGCTGTCGCGACCGCGTCAGTCACCAGCTCGGCCAGATCCGTGCCCACGCTCACCTCACCGATCCCGGCGGGCGCGAAGATGGTGATCACGAATGGGTTTCGCAGTGCGTGGGCGTGATCAGGACCAGGCGGTCTTGATCGCGTAGTGGACGAAAGCAGCGGTGACGTCGGGATCGGACATGACCAGGTCCGCGACGGCGACCCGCAGGCCAGCCTGCTCGACCGCTGCTGCTGCTGCCTCGTCGCGCAGGTCCATCGTCCAGACATCGAGTACCCCACCCGCCGTTCGCGGCCCGTAATGCAGGCCGATCGACGCGGCGTCGACGCCGACACCGATCGCGGGCAGCAGCCGATGAGCCATGCCCAGCACGGGGGCGCCGCCCAGCACTCCGGCGAAACCGACCACGGCGGCTGGCGATCGTCGGACCGCCTCAGCGATTCCGGGAACGCCAAGGATGGGGCCGATCGACACGACCGGATTGCTGGGAGCGATCAAGATCAGGTCAGCTCGAGCCAGCCGGTCGATCACTCCGGGCGCAGGGGTGGCGACATCTAATCCGGCCATGATCACGCCGAGAGCATCCGGCTCGGCGTGCAGTCGGACCCAGTACTCCTGGAAGTGGACCGCTCTCCGGCCGTCTGGCGCGGTGTCATCGGCGATCAGGACGTGCGTCTCCACTCGATCGTCCGACATCGGCAGCAGCGACAGCAGGGGGTCCGACGACAGCCAGCGGGTCGCCAGGGCGGTTGTCACCTCCGACAACCGATGGCCGGCGGTGAGCATCTGGGTACGGACCAAGTGGGTGGCGATGTCCCGATCGCCAAGCGAGAACCACGACGGCTCGGCCCCGTACGCCGCCAGCTCCGACAGCACCGCCCAACTTTCGTCGCGCCGGCCCCATCCGCGGACGGGATCATGACCGTCACCCAGTGCGTACATGATCGTGTCGAGATCCGGGCAGACACGGAGCCCGTGCACGGTGATGTCGTCGGCGGTGTTGCCGATGATCGTGAGCTCAGCGTCTGGAAACGCCCGTCGAACCCCGCGCGCGAACCGGGATCCGCCGACGCCACCGGCCATGATCACGATGCGCACCCGACCAGTTTTTCATAGGCTGAGTGGGTGGACGGTCTGCGACGGCTCCGCGAGCCCGCCGCCTTCGCGGTCCTGGCCGTGCTGCTGTTGCAAGTGCTGATCGAGTGGGTCGGGTTTGTCGCGTACGGCTCCGCCAGATTGCGGATGCCCGAGACGCTGACGATTCTCGTGCTCGGTCTGATTGTGGCGAGCTGCTCTGTGGGTGAGCGCACCGCTCATGCCCGGATGCTGACGGTGCTGGCCGTGATCGGCAGCGCGCTGTCGATTCTGACGTCGGTGATCCTCACGGTCATCGCACCGGCGAGTGGGCCAGAGTCAACGGTCATCGCCTGGCTGGACCTGCTGCTGGATCTGGTGGTGCCGGTGCTCGTGATTCTGGGGCTCGCCACGCTGTTGGCCAGGCAACCAACCGCCCAACGGGCGATCGCGCAGTCACCGGCCATCACCGACGCCGAGCCGACTGATCCTGGCCCAGCTGCCTTGCCGAACTCTCAGCTCGAGCCGACCTGGCAGCCTGATGCCGCCTCCGGAGTGGCCTGGCATACGGCCGGCGACGCGGCGGTCGGCGCACCTGCGTCTGGCTGGGGGACGCCCGGCGAAGCCAGCGGCTGGCACCCGAATTCCGATGACGAGGATCCGTCCCCCGGCGATCGGTCCCGCCCGGAATCCTGAGCTCCGATCTGACGGGCGGAATCCGAAGCGCCCAATATCAGGTTTCCTCTTGACTTTCGAGTATTTACGGGCATGTAATTTCATATGTGTCATTTGCTTAGCGAGACGTCGAAACCGCTCGATCCTCAGCTCGCTCGAACGGCACATCCCGCCGCCCGGCCGACCCGCGAAGTCACCGGCTCAGGCGGGCCGCTCAGTTGGGGTCGAGGAGGTTTTCGGAATGCAGGAACGTGATGTCGACGAGGATGGTGCGCTCGGCTGGCAGGAACGTGCGTTGTGCGCGCAGACCGACCCCGAGGCGTTCTTTCCGGAGAAAGGTGGGTCGACACGGGAGGCCAAGAAGGTGTGCCTGTCCTGTGACGTGCGCGGCGAATGCTTGGAATACGCGCTGGCACACGATGAGCGATTCGGCATCTGGGGCGGTCTCAGCGAGCGCGAGCGACGCAAGCTCAAGAAGCGCGCCGTTTGAGGCATTAAAGTAGGGGCGCCCAGCCGGGCGCTCCACCGCTGTGCTTGCACCACACGTGCTGCACGGCCCACGTGGCGACGTCTGGCCCGTCGAGGGGAAACCCGCAGCGAGGATAGACAGTTGTCCGCAGGTGCCGAAACCCAGGAGGGGTGGGCCCATCTCCGAACCTCTAGCGATGGATCCTCGGAAGAGAATCCGTGGGCATGGACGGCTAAAGATGATGCAGAAGGCGACCGCGTCGACCTCAGCGGCTGCCATGTCGTCGCCGTCCTGGTGGCAATGGATGCGGCCCGGTGGCTGCCCGGCACCTTGGCCGCGCTTGCTGCGTTGACCCACCGGCCGACCAGGCTGATCGCGATTGACAACGCCAGCAACGACTCGACCAGAGCCTTGCTCGATCGCGCTGCTGACCAGGGTCTGTTCGACGCGGTGTATGACGGCAAGAGGTCGTACGGATTCGGTGCTGCGGTGCAGGCCGCCCTTGCTCAGGATCGGCGCGAAGCTGGCCAACAGCATGAGGCAGGATCGGCGGTGGTCGGAGATCGCAGCCGATGGCTCTGGTTACTGCATGACGACGCAGCGCCTGCTTCGGATGCGCTGTCGCAGCTGCTTGCCCATGTCGTGGTTGATCAGAGCATCGACATCACCGGTCCGAAGCTGGTGCTACCGAAGAGCCGGCACAGCGGGCAGCGGCTTGCTGAGATCGGGGTGAGCATCTCAGGTACCGGACGCCGCGACCTCCAACTCGAACCAGGCGAAATCGATCAGGGACAGCGCGATGAGCCCGGCGAGCGGCTCGGCGTTTCGACCTGCGGGATGCTGGTTCGCCGCGGCGTATGGGAGGACCTGGGCGGGTTCGACCCAGGCCTGCCGATCTTCCGTGACGGCGTCGATTTCGGTTGGCGCGCTCATCTGCGTGGCTACCGGGTCGTGACGACTCCGCTAGCGCGGATGACCCACCGAGAGGTGGGCCGGGCGGGACTGCGGCCGAAGAGCGCGTCGAGTCGGCGCCCAGGCAAGGTGGATCGGCAGCTGGGCATGCAGGTCGTCGCCGCTCATGCGCCGGCCATGAGACTGCCGCTGGTCTGGCTCCGACTGGTAGGGAGTTGCCTGCTGCACGCCGTGGGTTACCTGCTCGGCAAGGTGCCGAGTCGGTCGGTGGATGAGTTGGCCGCTTTGGGTTCGTTCCTCACTCATCCAGGTCGGATCCGTGCGGCCCGCCGCCGAGTGGCGGGCCTGCATCGCGCCCCGGGGGCCGAAGACCGGATCGAGTTGCTCCGTCCGCCCTGGTGGTCGGGCCTGAGGCTGGCTGGCGAGGCAGTGCTCGGCAGCGCGTCGCAGCGCTATCGCTCGGTCGCCGGTGACTCTGATGCGGTCTCGCTCGACGAGCTCACCGGCGATGACTTCAGCTCCGTAGCGGAGGAGAAGCCCAAGAGCGCGTGGCGGAGCCCGGCCGTCCTCGCCGCGGTCGTCATCGCGGCGGCCAGCGTGGTGGCCAGCCGGAGCCTGTTCGGCACTGGCGCGCTCGTCGGCCCTGCGCTGCTGCCGGTGCCCTCTTCCTTGGGCGGAGCTTGGGTTGCCGCCTGGGAAGCGATCCCGGGTGCTCCGGGTCAGATCAGTCCGCCATGGCTCGCCTTGATCGCGCTCGGTTCCACGTTCCTGGCTGGCCAGCCGGAGTGGTTGGTGACGCTGCTGATCTGCGGCATTGTGCCGCTGGCCTTGCTGGCGGCGTACCCAGTGACCCGCCGGGTGATCGAGAGCCGCCGGGTGCGTGTTTGGGTCGCCGCAACCTACGCGCTGCTACCCGTGTTGCTCGGTGCCACCAATCAAGGCCGGCTCTCGCTGAGTGTCTTGGCGGTAGGTCTGCCCTTGCTCGTCTTGGCCGTGCGGGCGTTAGTCCTGCGCAGGGTGCGCACTCCCGAAGCCTGGCGGGGCGGTTGGGGTGCCGGCGTGGTGCTCGTGGTGCTCATCGCCTTCGAGCCATCGATGATCATCTTTGCCGTCCTGGTCGCCGCTCTCGGCGCCGTCACGCTTCGCCGCACCCCACGCAAGATCGGCCGCATTGGCATCGCGCTCGCGGTGCCGGTCTTCGTCCTGGCGCCATGGTGGCCGACGCTGATTGCGGTGCCTGGTCGGCTGTTCGTCGGACCTGATTCGCCTGTGGCAGACGCCGTCACCACCTCTGGCGCCGAGGCTCCCGCCGTCTGGCAGCTCTTCGTCGGTCAGGGACTGGGAGTAGGCCTGCCACCGCTGTGGCTCAGTGCCGTCGTATTCGGCGTGCTGTGGCTGGGGGCGCTGCTGGGTCTCGTACGGCAGCCACGGCGTCGCACCATCCTTGCCGCCTGGACCGTAGCCCTGCTAGCGGTGGCCATGGCAGTGGTCTTGTCCCGGCTGGTGGTCAGCGTGCCGCCGACCGGTACCGAGGTTCGGCCGTGGGTGGCTGGCTACCTGCTCATCGCGTTTGCCGCGTTAGCTCTCGCCGGTGGAGCAGGACTGGAGGCGCTGGCATCGGAACTCAGTGTTCGCAGCTTCACCTGGATGCAGCCGGCCAGTGTGCTGGCCTGGGTGGCGGTCGCTGTGGTCACACTGGCCGGTGCCGGCTGGTGGGTCTGGGCGGGTGCCCGGGGACCGATCGATCGCGTCAATCTCGACGCGATTCCGCCGTATGTCCTCAATGCGGCAACGTCGGACGCGCGGACCCGCGTTCTTGCGATTGACCTTTCCGGGGGTCAGGTGCGCTATTCGGTCGTCGCCGACGATCAGGTCCGGCTCGGTGCTGCCGATCGAGGCGGCACTTTCGGTGGCTCCGTGGCAGCCCGGCAGCAGACCGAGGACCTGGTGATTCGGCTGGTGGCCGGCACCGCGGACGCCGACCTGGCACCTCAGCTCGCCGATTTGGGCATTGGGTACCTGTGGGTGACGGGAGCGGACGAGGAGGACCAGGCGCGGATCAACAACACGCCCGGACTTGGCGCCGCGAGCGGGAACGAACGCAGCATCGTCTGGCAACTCGAGCCGGCGGTGACCCGCGCCGGGGTCGTCGATTCGGCCGGTCGTACTCCCGTCGAGTCGGGCACGGTCCCGGCTGGAGCACCAGGCCGCCAGCTCCGGATCGGGGAAGCGGCCGATCCCCGGTGGGAGGCGACGCTTGACGGCGAGCGGTTGACCGCCGAAACGGCAGGCTGGCAGCAGGGTTTCGCGCTCCCGGCCACCGGTGGAGCCATCGGTTGGACCTTGCGAGCGCCATGGCGCTGGTTGCTGGTGGGGCAGCTCGCCGCCCTGCTGGTCGCCGCCGTGCTGGCGGCACCGGCGATCCGGCGGCCTGAAGTGCGCGACCCCACCAAGTCGGCGCGCCGGGCGGCCATCGGAACGGAAGTGTCAGAGTGAGTGACCGCGATTTCACTCTGCGGCTGGGGCGCCGGACACTCGGCCGTCGAGCGGTAAGCCTGGTTGCCCTCACCGCTGCACTGGCGCTTATCGGCGGGGGTGGATCTCTGTTGGGCGCCGAGTCGGCTACCAACAGTGCCAGCCGGGTCGCTCTGGTCGGCCGGACGACGAATGTCTGCACCGTCTCGAAGGACGAGGACACCCGCACCAGCGTGGCGGCCGTTGCGGTCCGCCGGGAGCCGGAACGACGGGGGGAGTTGCGCGCCGAGCCGCTATCGGGCGGCGAGGCCGAGCTCGAGCTGACCGAGCAAGGTAAGGGCGAGACGTTGGCCCAACCCGATGGCTCTGTCCTCATCTCCGCCGATGGCGCGATGGCCACCGGAGCGAGCGCCGCTGTTCTCGGGACGGCCACGACTGGCGACCAGGCCGGGCTGATGGCCGCGCCGTGCTCAGCACCAACCACCGTGCATTGGTTCCCCGGCGTCGGAACGGGCGACACCGACAAAACCCAGTTGATCTTGACCAACCCGGATGACGCCCAGGCGGTAGTGGATCTGCGGTTCTTTGGTCGCCGTGGCCGCGTGGCCGTACCCGGCAGTCCTAACATCGCCGTGGCGGGGCGAAGCACCCGGACCCTCTCGATCAGCGCACTGGTGCAAACTGAGGGGCCGCTGTCTGTCGCCGTTAGAACGAGTTCTGGCCGGATTGCCGCCGTTGCCCGGGAGTTGCGGCGGTTCAAGGGTGAGCCCGCCGGAGCTGACTGGCAGCTCGGCGCTGCTCCCCCGGCGGCCTCGGTCATCATTCCCGCCGTACCGGACGGTGACGGCGTCCGTCGCCTCGTGGTCACCAATCCCGGTACGGTCCGAGCAGCCGTGACGATCTCCGCACTTGGCATCCAGGGGGAATTCGCTCCCTCCGGAGCAGAGAGTCTCGATCTCGAACCGGAGAGTACGGCGGAAGTCGACCTCACGGCCGGGTTGGCCGGCGAGCCGGGCGCAATCAAGCTGAGCAGCGACCAGCCGGTGACCGGCGCGGTGCTCTCCACCGCGCGGCGGGAATCGGCCCAGGGAGACGTGGCAATCCAATCCGCCGCAATACCGCTGGTCCGTGATGGCGTCAGTGCCATCGCGACCGCGGACGGAACCGACAGCGACTTGATTCTGACCAACGGCTCGGACGTCGACACGCCGGTCACGTTCGAGGTCTTCAGCTTTGCCGGTGTCAGCCTACGAACCGACGACGTCCTGCTGGCGGCGAACACGACTGCTACCCGACGCATCACCTCGCCATCGCCGTCGTACGTGGTGGTGCGAGTTCCGCAAGGGTCCGGCGTCTATGGCGGGATCCGGCTGGCTCAGCCGGAGGGCGACGTGGCGGGACTGGCAACAATCCCGCTGACGTCACCGGACGTGGCCAGTCGGGCCCCGGTCCCCGTGCCCGATCCCGCCATCGGCCGCTGATCTGCGGCCTGGGTCGGCCGCTCAGTCCTCCTCGCTGAGGCCCTCCGGGTCGATCTCATCGACGCTGCGCCCTGTCAGGGCCGACAGTTGCTCGACAATGGTCCGATACACCAGGATGCGCAGCCCGCGGCGGCTGGCGGCTCTGTGCTCCAGCGGGCGTCGGAAGACCACCACCCGCGCGGGTTGGTCGGGAACCGCGTCAACCGCAGCAGCCAGCGGTACCCGTGGACCGGTCCACGCCGATTCCAGATAGGGCACGTCCTCAATGCCGATGGCCACTCCGGCGAGGGCGTCGGGGCACTGGCGGCTGATTCGGTCCACCGCCGCCTGAACTGCGTCAGCGAAGAACTCGGACTTGCCGGGCCGAGCTGGAGGTGACACGGCACGTGGGTTCATCGGGCCGGCGAGCGCCAGCGGTCCGCGCAGCCCGCGGCCATGCCGATCCCGCCCACGTGCAGGCATACCTGTCACCCTAGCCGCCGAGGTGTGGCCGCCCACCTCAGCGCACTTTGCTGCGCTTGACACGCGCTCGCGCTACCACGTCCGTGGCCGGGCGGCCGGTAGCCTCACGCACATGAGGACGCGGCGGTGTTCGCGAGCCGGCTGCTCCGGCTCGGCCGTGGCCACCTTGACCTACGTCTACGCCGACTCCACCGCGGTACTCGGGCCCTTGGCCACCCAGGCCGAGCCGCACTGCTACGACCTGTGCGCGTCCCATGCGCAGGCGCTCTCAGCGCCACGTGGCTGGGAAGTGATCCGGCTGGTCGTCGACGACGAGCCCAGGCCTAGCACTGACGACCTGCTGGCCCTGGCCGACGCAGTCCGGGAAGTCGGCTTGTCCTATGACTCGGTGGCCGCAGAGGAGCGCAGGCCACGCCCCGCCGGGATCGTCGAACTAGGCCGTCGCGGGCATCTCACAGTGTTGGCCGATCCGGGAACGTAGATCACCGCTAGTATTCCCGCGATGATCACGCGCGGAATCTTCAAGGCCAACGACATCCGTGGGGTAACCGAGGGTGCAGCGCCGGAATGGGACGAGGCGGGTGCACACGCCATAGGCGCTGCGCTGGTGGACGTCCTCGATCTCACCTCCGCGGAGGGGTCGCTGGTGGTGGGCCGCGATATGCGGCTCAGCAGCCCCCGGATGTCGGCGGCGTTCACCGACGGCGTTCTCAGCCGCGGAGCAGACGTGGTCGATATCGGGCTGGCCAGCACCGACGAATTGTGGTTCGCCTCGGGCCGGCTCGACCTACCTGGCGCCATGTTCACGGCCAGCCACAATCCGGGCGACTACAACGGGATCAAATTTTGTCTCGCCGGAGCGAAGCCGATCGCTCCCGAACAACTCGTGGCCATCGCCGACCGAGCGACGGGCTTGCCGTCATCTCCGGCGGACCAGCGGGGAAAGCGGACCGAAGAGGATCTGCTGCCTGCCTACGCCGAGCATCTGCATTCATTGGTAGACCTGTCGAAGATCCGCCGGCTGACCGTCGTCGTAGACGCCGGGAACGGGATGGCGGGGCACACCTTGCCGGCGGTGCTGGGGCGAAGCAATCTGGAGCTGATCGGTCTCTACACCGATCCCGATGGCAATTTCCCGAACCACCCGCCCAATCCGCTCGAGCCGGAGAACCTGGTCGATGCTTCATGGGCCGTACGCGAGCGCGGCGCGGACCTCGCCCTGGTCTTCGACGGCGACGCTGATCGATGCTTCGTACTCGACGAGCGGGGAGCGGTGGTGAGCCCGTCAGCTATCACCGCGATGATCGCCAGTGCCGAACTGCGGCGGGTGCCCGGCGCGACCATCGTCTGCAACAAGATCACGTCCTGGACCGTACGGGAGGTGGTCAAGGCAGCCGGCGGCAGGATCGTGATCACTCGGGTAGGTCACACGTTCGTCAAGGCGGCGATGGCTGAGCATGACGCGGTCTTCGGCGGCGAGCACTCGGCGCACTACTACTTCCGCGACTTCTGGGGCGCTGACACCGGCATGCTGGCCGCCTTGCACGTCCTGGCCATGGCGGGCGCGACGAGGCAACCGCTGTCCGAGCTGGCGGCCGGGTTCACTCGGTACGCGGCTTCAGGAGAGATCAACTCCCGGGTCGAGGATCAAGAAGTGGCAATGGACCGGGTGGCCGCCGCCTTCGCCGGTCGAGGCCAGCAAGATCGCATAGACGGGCTCACCGTGGCCGGAGCCGACTGGTGGGTCAATGTGCGGCCGTCGAACACCGAGCCGCTGCTGCGGCTGAACGTCGAGGCGGCCACCGAAGACGTCATGGCGGCGCTCCGCAACGAGACGTTAGGTTTGATCCGCGCATAGCGATCGCCTAGCGCAGGTTCTCGAGGAGGAATTGCATGGCCGTCGACTTGGCCGCGGAACTGCTGGAGATTCTGGCCTGCCCTAATTGCCACGGCGCGCTCGCCGTTGATCATGAACGGGACGAACTCGTCTGTCTGGCCACCGACTGCGGATTGGCGTACCCGGTGAGGGAGGGCATTCCGGTGCTGCTGATCGACGAAGCGCGGCGCCCCGACAGCAACTGAGTGTCGGGAGATCGATGACCGTCTTCGACGACTCGTCGCTCGAGAACCGGGACGCGCTCGCGTCCGCCGACCCTATTCTGCGCCGCCTTGCCGAGGCGGGCGCGCGGGTGCGCAGGGAGACCGCCGACGCCATCGAGCCGATCGCCCAGCTGCGCGAACTGCCACAACCTCGAGCGGTGATCGCCGCTGGCTCGGAGGCTCGGTTCATCCGCGCGATGCTCGAACCGGCCTGTCCCGTGCCGTTTGTCGCCTGGCCGGCCCACGGGTTGCCCGGGTGGGTCGGTGCTTTGGATCTGGTCGTCGTGATGGCGAGCGACTATGCCGCCCCGGGATTGATCGCCACCGTCCATGAGGCGGTACGACGCGGTTCGCAGTTGATCATCGCCTGTCCGAAGGCGTCACTGATCGCCGAACACGCGGCGTCTCGTTCGACGACCCTGTTGCCCACCACCACAGCTGATCCGCTAGCGGCGGCCATCGTCATGTTGGCGGTGCTGAACGAGATGAAGCTCGGACCGGAGGTGAGGCCCTATCTCGTCGCCGATGCGATGGATCAGGTGGCCGAGGACTGCTCGCCGTTTGCCCACGTGGCTGAGAACCCGGCGAAGGACCTGGCGTTGGGGCTGGCGGACGCGCAGCCGCTGGTCTGGGGCGGTTCGGTGCTGGCGGCACGAGCGAGTCGTCGGTTGGCGGAGGCACTGCGAGCCGCCAGCGGCCGAGCCGCGCTGGCCGCCGACGCCGACGAGTTGCTGCCGATCATGGAGACGGTAGGCCCCCGAGACCCGTTCGAGGATCCCTTCGAGGACGGTGTCTCGGCGGATCGCCGGCCGACGCTGATGCTCCTGGACGACGGGAACAACGAGACGATCATCCGTAGTGATCATGCCCGGCTCCTCGCGGCCGCTGAGCGGAACGATGTGCGGATTTGCACCATCGCCCACCAGACCGGGTCGGACGTCGAGCGCTACGCCACGTTGTTGCACACCGGCATGTTCACCGCGGTCTACCTGGCGGTGGGGCTTGGGCGAAGTCTGGAACGGTGAGCCGCCCCTCCGGTGACGCGCCGCCGCGGTTGCCGCACGGGTATACCAACGCAACCTTCGCCGGACACCGTACGGCCTCTGGCGAGCGAACCATCGTCAATCGGTATCTCGGACCGGACGCGGAAGAGCGACTCAGCAAGGAGGTTCGGGCGCTCCAGGTGTTGGCGGGCCAGTTCCCGGTGCCACCCCTCCTTGAGCACGACGGATCGAGGCAACGGATGCCTTCGCCGAATAGCGACGAGACCGTCACCGTCTGGCAGGATTGCCCCCGTGAGTGCAGAAGGTGCGACCAAGGCCGTCGTCGCAGCGCTGACGGCCAATATCTTCATTGCGATCACCAAGTTCGCTGCGTGGGCCCTCACCGGCGCCTCCTCGATGCTGGCCGAAGCCATTCACTCCGTCGCCGACTCGGGAAATCAGGTGCTGCTCCTGGTCGGGGGCCGGCGCGCTCAACGCGAAGCCACGCCTGAACATCCTTTCGGGTACGGCCGGGAGCGCTATGTCTTCGCCTTCATCGTCTCCGTGGTGTTGTTCAGCGTCGGTGGCCTGTTCGCGCTGTACGAGGCGTACCACAAGTACCACGAAGTGCACGCGCACGAGCCGAACCTGCTCCTTGAGGGGCCCTGGTGGTGGGTGCCGCTGGTCGTGCTGAGCGCTGCCATCATCGCCGAGTCATTCTCCTTCCGAACCGCGATCATCGAATCCAACAAAGTGCGCGGCAAGCAGGGTTGGAGCAAGTTCATCCGCTCCGCCAAGGCTCCGGAGCTGCCGGTGATCTTGCTCGAGGACTTCGCAGCACTGCTCGGCCTGATCTTCGCCTTGTTCGGGGTCGGAATGACGCTGCTCACGCAGAACGGCTACTTCGACGTGATCGGCACGGCGATGATCGGGTTGCTCCTGGTGGCGGTGGCCTGCGCACTGGCCATTGAGACCAAGAGCCTGCTGGTCGGGGAGGCCGCCAGTTCAGAGAGCGTCGCCCGTATCGAGCACGCGATCACCACCACCGAGGGGGTTGATCGGATGATCCACATGAAGACGATGCATCTGGGTCCCGAAGAGGTGCTGGTGGTGGCCAAGATCGGGGTTAGCGGATCAGCGACCGCGGCTGAGGTGGCGGAGACGATCGATCGGGCGGAGGTCAGCATCCGTGCCGCCGAGCCAACTGTCACCGCCCTCTTCCTGGAACCGGACATCTACAACCCCCAGCATGTCCCGGCCCAGCGCCCCGAGCGTCCGTCGGCTCCCAGCCACTGATCAACCCGCCGGTGAGCCCCGCGAAGGGGTTGCCCATGGCCGATGACAAGCCCAGCCAGGATTTGCCCTTAGGCTCTTAGGCATGGATTTTCGCGTTGCCGACCTAAGCCTTTCCACATTCGGCCGCAAAGAGATCAGCCTGGCCGAGCACGAAATGCCAGGCCTGATGGCGATGCGGGCGCAGTACGGAGAGTCCAAGCCGCTTGCCGGGGCAAAGATCGCCGGCTCACTGCACATGACGGTGCAAACAGCCGTGCTCATCGAGACGCTGGTGGCGCTCGGTGCCGAGGTCCGCTGGGCCAGCTGCAACATCTTCTCCACCCAGGATCACGCGGCCGCCGCAGTCGTCGTGGGTCCCGAAGGGACGCCGGAGCAGCCGCTCGGCGTGCCGGTGTTCGCCTGGAAGGGCGAGACGCTGACCGAGTACTGGGAATGCACCGACCAGATTCTCAGCTGGCCGGATGGCGAGTTCGCAAACATGATCTTGGACGACGGCGGCGATGCGACGCTGTTGATGCACAAGGGCGTCGAGTACGAGAAGGCCGGCGAAGTGCCCCAGGCAAGCGATTCGGACCCGGAAGAGTGGCACGTGCTGCTCGACCTGTTGCGTCGCACGATGACCGACGGGCGGTCGTGGACCGAGATCGCCAACCACATTAGAGGCGTCACCGAGGAGACCACCACCGGCGTCCACCGCCTGTACGAGATGCTCCGCAACGAGGCGCTGCTCTTTGCGGCGATCAACGTCAACGACTCCGTGACCAAGTCCAAATTCGACAACAAGTACGGCGTCCGCCACTCCCTGATCGATGGACTCAATCGCGCGACCGACGTGCTCATCGGTGGCAAGGTCGCGGTGGTCTGCGGTTACGGCGACGTGGGCAAGGGCTGCGCCGAATCGTTGCGTGGCCAGGGTGCCCGGGTGATTGTGACCGAGGTCGACCCGATCTGCGCGCTTCAGGCGGCGATGGACGGGTACCAGGTGGCGAGGCTTGAGGATGTGCTCGACATCGGCGATATCTACGTCACCGCGACAGGCTGTCGGGACGTGATCACTGCTGATCAGATGAGCCGGATGAAGCACCAAGCAATCGTGTCCAACATCGGCCACTTCGACAACGAGATCGACATCGCCGGGCTGGCCGCCCATCCGCGGGCAACCAAGATCAACATCAAGCCGCAGGTGGACGAGTGGCGATTCGCCGAGGACGGCTCGCCGGCACACAGCGTGATCGTGCTCAGTGAGGGCCGGCTGATGAATCTTGGCAACGCCACGGGCCATCCGAGCTTCGTGATGAGCAACTCGTTCACCAACCAGGTACTGGCCCAGATCGAGCTGTTCACCAAGCCGGAGGAGTACCCCCTCGGCGTCTACACGCTGCCCAAGCACCTCGACGAGGCGGTGGCGCGACTGCACCTCGACGCGCTTGGCGCGAAGCTCACCGAGCTGACCGACAAGCAGGCCGCCTATCTCGGAGTGCCGGTGGAAGGACCGTACAAGACCAACCACTACCGCTACTGAGGGCGCTCGAGGAGCTGCGACGATGGGAGTGAAAGTCGCGCTCGAGCATCGCACCACCTACCGGTTCGACCGTGCCGTCTCGATCGGTCCCCACGTCATCAGGCTGCGCCCTGCGCCCCACTCCAGGACACCGATCGAGTCCTACTCGTTGACCATCTCGCCTCGCGAGCACTTCCTGAATTGGCAGCAGGACCCTTTCGGCAACTACCTGGCTCGGGCGGTCTTTCCAGGCAAGGCTGCCGAGCTTGACATCACCGTCGGGCTGATCGCCGACATGGAGGTGATCAACCCTTTCGACTTCTTCGTCGAGGATTACGCGGAGCGATATCCGTTCCGCTATCCGCCCGGCCTGGCCGACGATCTGAAGCCTTACCTGCAACCGGCCGAAGGCAC
>DATFOP010000218.1:0-3188 GCA_035265505.1 Propionibacteriaceae bacterium
AGGAAATCGCTGAACTAGAGAAGCAGGTTTCCGCACCGGACCTGTGGGACGACCCGGACAACGCCCAACGCGTCACCTCTCGGCTGTCGGTCGCTCAAGCCGAGGTCGATCGCGTCAAGGGATTGCGGTCGCGGCTGGACGATCTGGCGGTGTTGGTTGAGTTGGCCCAGGACGAGGCGGATGCCGCCAGTCTGGCCGAGGCGGACGCGGAACTGAACTCGCTGCGTACAGCGATCGACGCGCTGGAGGTACGGACGCTGCTCTCCGGCGAGTACGACGAGCGGGACGCGCTGGTGACAATTCGATCCGAGGCCGGCGGCATCGATGCGGCGGACTTCGCGGCAATGCTGCTACGCATGTACCTCCGCTGGGCAGAGCGGCACAACTATCCAGCTGAGGTGTACGACACCTCCTATGCCGAGGAGGCGGGCATCAAGTCCGCCACATTCCAGGTACGAGCGCCGTTCGCCTACGGCACCTTGTCCGTCGAGCAGGGCACCCACCGCCTGGTACGGATTTCTCCCTTCGACAACCAAGGCCGACGGCAAACCTCGTTCGCCGGTGTCGAGGTGCTTCCCGTGACCGAGGCCGCGGATCACATTGACATTCCGGAATCCGACCTGCGGATCGACGTGTTCCGCTCGTCCGGCCCAGGCGGGCAGAGCGTGAATACGACCGACTCAGCGGTCCGCATAACTCACCTGCCCACTGGCATCGTGGTCTCCTGTCAAAACGAGAAGTCCCAACTTCAAAACAAGGTGGCCGCCATGCGCGTGCTCCAATCACGGCTGCTGGAACGGGCCCGGCAAGAGCGTGAGGCAGAGCTCGATGCCCTTCGGGGGGATGGCGGCAACAGCTGGGGTTCCCAGATGCGTTCCTACGTGCTGCACCCGTACCAGATGGTGAAAGACCTGCGTACCGACTACGAAGTGTCCAACCCCGATGCAGTCTTCGACGGCGACATCGACGGCTTCATCGAGTCCGGAATCCGCTGGCGCAAGGTCGGTCACAGCGACGCGACGTAAGAAGCCGACATAGGTCCAGCACGCCGGCGCGCGTCAGAATTGGCGCTCGACCCCCCGAATTCACCTAAACTCGACGCTGGCCGTGGGGCCGGCGTACGCGTCTGGACCCCGATGTCTATCCGGCCAGGGCTGAACTGTGATTCGTTTTGACCACGTGACCAAGACCTACGAGGGGCAGCGCCGGGCGGCACTTTCCGAGATCGACGTCGAGATCGAGAAGGGCGAGTTCGTCTTCCTCGTCGGCGCGTCGGGATCGGGAAAATCCACGTTTCTGCGGTTGATCCTGCGTGAGCAGCGGCCCACCAAGGGGAAGGTGTTCGTGGCGGGCCGGGAGCTGGACAAGCTCGCTACCTGGAAAATCCCGGCCATGCGGCGCCAGATCGGCACGGTCTTTCAGGACTTCCGCTTGCTGCCCAACAAGACGGTGACGGAGAACGTCGCCTTTGCGCTGCAGGTCATCGGCAAGCCCGCTTCGACCATCAAGCGGGTCGTGCCTGAGGTGCTGGAGCTCGTTGGCCTTGAGGGAAAGGGCCGCCGCCTTCCCGAAGAGCTGTCCGGTGGGGAACAGCAGCGCGTCGCGATCGCCCGGGCGTTCGTGAACCGGCCCATGATTCTCATCGCCGACGAGCCCACCGGAAACCTTGACCCAGCCACCAGCGTGGGAATCATGAAGCTTCTCGACCGCATCAATCGTGCGGACACCACCGTGCTGATGGCGACACACGACTCCACCATCGTCGATCAGATGCGCAAGCGCGTGATCGAACTTGACGACGGATCCGTCGTTCGTGATCAAACTCGCGGCGTCTACGGCTACCAGTAACCCAGTCCGCTCGACAATCTCCGAGGCAAGGACCTGAATGCGTTTCCGCCATATCCTCTCCGAGACCCGCGCTGGGTTGCGGCAGAACTTGACGATGACCCTCGCGGTGATCATGACCATGTGGGTGTCGCTCTCGCTGTTCGGCGCCGGGCTGTTGGCCAACCAGCAGGTCGAGCTGATGAAGGGCCGCTGGTACGACAAGATCGAGATCTCAATTTTTCTGTGCACCAAGGACACTCGTGGGGATCAGTGCGAACCGGGAGAGGATGTCACGCAGGCGCAGAAGGACGCGATCCGGCAGACACTCGAGGCCAATCCGGAGGTGGCTGCGGGTGGAGTCTATTTCGAGACGAAAGCCGAAGCGTACGCCGAATTCCAGCGGGCCTATGAAGGTAGCCCGATCCAGGATTCGCTGACCGCCGATCAGATGCAGGAGTCGTTTCGGGTCAAACTGAAGAACCCCGAGCAGTATCAGGGCGTTGTCAGCTCGGTGGTGGGGCTCAAAGGCGTCCAAAAGGTGCAAGATCTGCACCAGGTGCTGGATCCGGTCTTCTCGGCCCTCAACTTGCTGCAGTGGGCGACGGTTGGCGCTTCGGCCCTGCTCCTGCTGGCCTCGGCACTCCAGATCGGTAATACCATCCGGCTAGCGACCTTCGCCCGACGGCGAGAGATCGGCATCATGAGGCTGGTCGGTGCCAGCAACTTCTACATCACGGTGCCGTTCTTGCTCGAAGCCGTGGTCTCCGCCCTGGGTGGTATCGCGCTCGCCTGCGCTTCCCTGGCAGCGGGGGTCTATTTCTGGATCATCCGCGGCGCCCGCGAGGCCATCCGATTCGTCGCGTGGATCGGCTGGCGACAGGTAGGCCTGGCGATGCTCGGCATGGTAGTCGTGGGCCTGATCTTGGCGATCATTCCGACCTTGATCACGACCCGTCGCTATCTGCGGGTCTAGCCGGCGAAGACCCCCTCCAGACGGGCCGCAGTGAGCCCCTGCTCGTCGTGTGGTCGAGTTGTCTCATCAGTAACAAGAGATAACAGCAGATAACCGCTGTTCACTGCAGTAACGAGAATTATCTACAGTCTCCATTGAGAGTGGATACGGATTTCGTACCAATTGGCCGACTCTGGTCACCAGAGGTTGCCACCCTCTCCGGAACTCTGCATACCATTCCGGAGCTGATCACGAACGGACGCGCAGGACGTGCCGCCGCTTGACTTCCAGTCCCGATCGGGGGGCTCAGGCCGGCGCTCGAACCAGGCAGCCGGTCGTACAACCGAAGACGTGATTGGGGAAAGCTGTGCTTCCGGACCTTCCCTACGTCCGCAAGGACGTTCCGGAC
>DATFOP010000219.1:0-5274 GCA_035265505.1 Propionibacteriaceae bacterium
TGTCATCATTCGTCCCTCGATGCAATGGCGGACGAGCGCAGGGTACCCAGGGCGGGGAGTGCTGACGGCCCTCGCGATCATCCTCGTCGGATTCGGCTTCGCAGTCGCGCCTTCGCCGGGAACCGCCAAGGTCCCGCGTGAGTTCTTTGGAGTCGTTAATATCGCCACGCCGCCACTTGATAACGCGGACCGGAACAAGATGAGGTCGGGCAGGGTGGGGGCAGATCGCTTCGCCCTGAGCTGGCGCAATATCGAGCCGAGCCCGGGCCGCTTCCGTTGGCGGGTGGTTGACCAGCTTGTCGGGGGTCTCGCCGCGATGCGGATTCGACCTGTCCCGTGGGTGTGGGGATCACCCGCTTGGGTGGCGGGAAACCCTGCACGTGCCCCGCTCGACACCGCGGCCGACCGCAAGGCGTGGCGGACGTTCCTGGCAAAGGCGGTCAACCGCTATGGGCCGGGCGGCACCTACTGGTCGCAGGTCTACCAGAAGCAGTTTGGGCAGGACGCCAAACCGAAGCCGATTCGCGCGTGGCAGATCTGGAACGAGCCGAACCTGGCGAAATTCCAAGTCCAGCGCCCACCGGCGAGGCCGTACGCCCGATTGCTGCGAATCTCGCATAACGCGATCGTCCGGCAGGATCGGAAGGCCCGGATCCTCCTGGGGGGATTGGTCGGGCTCACACAGCCGAGTGCCTGGAATTTCCTCGCCCGCCTGTACCGCGTGCACGGGATCAAGCGCAAGTTCGACGCGGTCGCCCTGCATCCCTATGCCTACGACCTGAAGCAGCTCCGCGTCGAGATCAGGGCGGTCCGCGCAGTGATGAGGCATCACGGCGAGCGGCGGACTCCGCTCTGGCTGACCGAGCTCGGCTGGGGATCCGAGCCTCCCAGCTGTCGGCACTGCGCCAATTGGCTCAACAGGGGCCTCAAGGGACAGAAACGCATGCTCTCGGGCGCGTTCAGGACGGTTCTGAAGCATCGCAGCTGGCGTGTCAAGCGACTGTTCTGGTTCCGTTGGCGCGACCCGAAGCCCGGCTCTCCGGGATGCGGCTTCTGCTCGAGCGCCGGGCTCCTCAGGTACGACGGAAGCCCGAAACCCGCGTACCGGAAGTTCAGGCGCCTTGCTCGCGCCCGCTGAGGCTCGGCGCATCGCGACAGACAGCGGACCAGTGAGTTGTCCAGGCTGCATGCAGGCGGTGAGCCGGCGAGCGCCACCGGCATTGGCCTCCCACCCGTTACGGATTGACCGCGTCTAGACTCGTCTGTGTGGACGACGGCCCGACGTACCACGGGGTCCAGCCGGGGGCCCTTTGAGTGTCGGCCGAACGCCGCCAGCGTTCGACGCATACGAGCGGTGCTACCAAGCCGGTTCTCGCTGCGTTTTTCGCGGTGCTCATCGGAGTTACGGTTGCGATCGCACTGGTGGCGTCGGACGACGGGGATCACCCGGCGACCTCGACGGCTCCCGCGAGTCCGCCAATAGCGCCGGCAAGAGCCGCCCCGCCGCGGAGCCCGAACGGAACGATCCCGGATGCACTGAGAGCACCGGCGTTCAGGTCGGCGGCTACCGCGGCTGCTGGCCAACTGCGCGTGGTCCTCGATGCCCGGGCGAACTGGAATCTCCCCGCAACGGCGAGGCGCCACGACGCCTTCGTGATCCAGCCCTGGTGGACGCACAGGAAGGACCGGATCAAGGCGACCCGGCCCTCTGCCCAGGTGCTGGTCCACAAGAACCTCAGTGGTTGCTCCTACCACGACAAGCGCGGGCTTTACTCGACCGGCGTCTCCTGTGACCAGGCGGATAAGCACCCAGGTTGGTATCTGCGGGATTCCACGGGCAGAAAGATCACCTTTATGGATTACCCCTGGCTGTATGCGATGGACTTGGGGAAGCCGTCCTACCAGCGGGCTTGGGCGCATAACGTAGTCAAGGAGTTAGTGCGGAACGGCTACGACGGTGCGTGGATGGACAACACCGACACCACCATGAAGTACGACTTCGCCAACTATCCGGCCAGATATCCCACCGACCGCGCCTGGCGAGCTGCAACAAGATCGGCGCTCGCTCACATTGGGCCGCGGCTCACGGCGGCTGGCAAGTTGTCGATTCCGAATATCGGCGGCTGGGGTGGATTTCCATCAGTGGGGAACTCATACCTGCAGAACGTGAGCGGCGGGGCAGACCAGAAGTTCGTCAAATGGGGCTACCATGCGGGCAGCGGCTATGCGACCGAGGGGCGCTGGCAAAGTCAGCTCGACAACCTCAAGTACACGCAGTCGCAGGGCAAGTATTTCTTCGCCAATACCGAGTCGTCGAAGCACGACGAGTCCGCGGCGGTCTATGGCTGGGCGACGGTGCTCTTGGGCTCCAATGGCAGGGCCGTGTTCACCCTCAGACACCACTCGGCCGATACGTGGTTTCCGGAGTACCGATACAAGATTGGACGACCAACGGGGTCGGAGAGCGTGAATTCGGACGGTGTCCATCGGCGCGTGTTCACGAAGGGCATCGTCGTCGTCAACCCAACCTCGGGCCAACGCAGCGCCAAGCTTCACGGCAGCTACAGCGGGTCCGGGCTGAAGGATGTCCACAGGGTCACGCTGGCACCACACAGCGCCTACGTACTGACTGGAACGACGAATTCCGCGAGCGGCGACTGATCAGTCGGCCAGGAACAAACCCGTCGGCTCACGCGCCCGGTGAAAGCGCGAGCGGGTCGAGATGTTCGCGGCCCCAACGTCCGGTGGAGTGTGACTTGGGTCGACGCCGAGGAAGTCGAATACACCCCTCATCACGTCCACGGGCTCGCGCACGAGATCCCCGAAGATCACGACGTGAAGCTGCGGGGCCGGAAAAAGGTCGAGGTAGCGGGAGAGTACGAAGTAGCGGCCTTCCTCAACAGCGCCCGGGTGGTCAGCGAGGAACTGTTCGAAGTCGCCGCCGTAGGCGGATACTTGCACCCAGTGCTTGTACTGCGAGTAGGCTCGCTGAACCGGGGTCGCGAAGCGATACGAGGAGGCGCGCCTGGGGCAGGAGCTCGTGGATGCGCGCACGGGCAACGACGGTCGCCCCGCTACTGAGGCGAGACCTCGCCCACCCGGCCCGAGCCGCATCCTGCGAACCGTCGCGCGTACCAGGCGGGCCCACGGTCGTAGTGGCGAGTGAAGAACTCCACCTCCTTGACAGTCGCAGGCAGGCAGAGGTCGGGATGGTCGCACAGCATGGAGTCCAAGTACGTCGTGCCCGCCTTCAGCGCACCGATCGCGAGGAAATCCGGAAGCCTCATCGAGACACCGTCGCACTGATTTGCCCCGCGACATCGTCAAACGAGCCCGGCGCGTGGATCTTGTCACGGATAAGGATTCCACGACCCCAGCGCCCCCCGGTTATTGATCGACCACGAGCCCGCTGTAGTCTTCGTCAGGGCCATTGGACGAGATGATCGTTTATCAGAGGGAACGGCGCCCGAGCTCTGCAGCCTGCTGCTGGACGCGGTCTCGAGGCGGGTGCGGCACGTAACTCATAGCGGTGCAGCGGGCAGCGGTGCAGCGGGGGTCGACGAACGGCGCAATTGACATGGAATTCGAGGCGATTGCCGAGCTCGTCCGGGGTTTCCCCAATATGACGCCGGAACAGGGCCGGCGGATCTACGACCATGTGCGGAAGGCGAGGCCCTCCGAGATCCTCGAACTCGGCACGAGCTACGGCGTATCGGCCGCGTACATGGCCGCCGCCTTGGAGGCCAACGGGGAAGGTCAGATCACTACCGTCGACCACGTCCGCTCGAATTCGCCAGAGGACCTACTCGAGCGGATTGGCCCGACAGTGCTTCGCCGGATACGCCTGGTGCGGATCGAGGACAGCTCATACAACTGGTGGTTGAAGGAACAGATCAGAGCCCGCTCAGACGCCGCCGGCAACTGCGAGTCCCTCTACGACTTCTGCTATCTCGACGGCGCGCACAACTGGACCGTCGACGGATTTGCCGTGGTGCTGATCGAGAAACTGCTACGGCCAGGCGCCTGCCTCCTGCTCGACGACCTCAACTGGGTTTACCGCTCCGATCCGCACGGCCTGCGCGAGCGTGGCGTGTTCTTCCCCTTGTCGACATCGGAGCACGTCGAGCCTCACATCCGCGGCGTCTTCGAATTGATCGTGAAGCCTCATCCCGCCTTTAGCGACTTCCGAATCGAGGACGAGGGGTGGGCTTGGGCGCGGAAGTCCGCGGCTGAGCCACGGCGGCTGTCGCTGCAGGTATCCCGATCCTTGCCTAGCGTGCTGAAGATGCTGCTCGTGCGCACTACGCAGTACATCGACGTCTCCCTAGCCTTGCAACGCGAGCGGCTGCGGAAGGCGCAGGGGGATCCGGAGCTGATTCAGCGAGAGATCGACGAGCGCGCGCGGGAGTTGGCACGCCTGCGCTGGATCGACGGGGGCGACAGCTGGGAGCGCACCGACCAGTGACAAGTTCGCCGGCACCTAGACTCGTATACCGATGGACGGTGGCCCGACCCACCCCGCCGGCCAGCCGGAGCTGCCTCCGGGCCCACGTCGCCGGCCGCGTTCCCGCGGCATCAGTGGGGGCACCAAGTAGGCGCTCGCTGTCCTTGTCGCCGTGATCATCGGACTCGTGGTGGCGGTTGCCGTCATGGCCTTCGGCAACGGCGGCAGCATGGCACCGAGCCGGCGTTCGCGCTCGGCGTCGAGGAGGAGCTGCTGCTGGTTGGGCCGGACAACGATCTTGCTGACCGAAGCGCTCAGGTCGTCCGCGACGTCCATCCCGACGAAGGAGGCGTCGACCGCGAGCTGTTCAAGTCGATGGTGGAGTCCAGGTTGGAGATTTCGGCGAACGCAGGGGAGGCGATCGCGGCGCTCCGAGAGGTTCGCCGGGAACTGGCTGAGTCGGGGGCTCGCCTGATGGGCTGGGCGTTCATCCCACGCCCAGCCGGGGGAGGCGGACGTCCACCAAACACCGCGCTACTCGCTAATCGAGGACTCGCTGCAGGGCGTGCTCCGCACCCCCATCTGCGGCCAGCACATCCACGTCGGGATGCCCGACGCGGAAACGGCGGTCCGCATACAACGGAATCCGCACGCACGTGCCGCTGCTGAACGCGCTCGCCTCCAACTCGCCATTCTGGTTCGGCGAGGACTCGGGGCTGGCCAGCTCTCGGACGACGAGGACTGGGGTGTGCGGCGGTTCATGCCCCGCGAGCCCAGCGGAACGATGGTCAACGTCCTGTCGCACGTTCCTCGACATCGAGAGGTGCATT
>DATFOP010000220.1:0-2599 GCA_035265505.1 Propionibacteriaceae bacterium
CCCCCAATCGGCGTCCAATTTTGACCCCTTCGAGCGGCGGTTTCGGGAGGTAGCGTTCGCGCCGTCGGAGCTGGTCGGGGTTGCGGAGACGGCGCGAGCGCGGGTTGGCGCGTGATCGTCTGCTCGGCTCTTGAAGCGCCAGCTGTCGTTTCCAGTTTCGACGATGTCGCAGTGGTGGGTCAGCCGATCGAGGAGTGCGGTTGTCATCTTGGCGTCGCCGAACACGCTGGGCCATTCGCCGAAGGCGAGATTGGTGGTGACGATGATGGAGGTGCGTTCGTAGAGCCGGCTGACGAGGTGGAACAAGAGCTGACCGCCGGATTGAGCGAAGGGCAGATAGCCGAGTTCATCGAGGACGATGAAGTCCATGCGGGTCAGGTGATCGGCAAGCCGGCCCTGCCGACCGTTACGGCTTTCGGCCTCGAGGCGATTAACGAGATCGACCACGTTGTAGAACCGGCCACGGGCGCCGGAACGGATGCAGCTTCGGGCGATCGCGATAGCAAGATGGGTCTTGCCGGTCCCGGTTCCGCCGACCAGCACGGCGTTGCGCTGCTGGGCGACGAAGCCGCCGCCGGCGAGGTCGTTGACGAGCGCCTGGTTGATCGGTGTGCCGTCGAACAGGAAGTCATCGAGATCCTTGGCGAGCGGCAGCTTGGCGATGGTGAGCTGGTAGCGGATTGACCGCGCCTGCTTCTCGCTGATCTCGGCGCTGAGCAGATCGCCGACGACGCGCTGGGGCTCATGCTGGCGCTTGACGGCGGTCGCCATGACCTCGTCGAAGGCGGCCTTCATGCCGTAGAGTTTAAGCTCGCCCATGAGGTCGAAGAGTTGGGTTCGTTCCATCAGCTGGTTCTCCTGAGGTTGTCGTAACGGGCACAATCAGCGACAGGCGCATGGCGCAGCGTCAGCGCCGCAGGCGTGAGGATCGTGACTGGCGGATCCGGATCGCGCTGACGAGCCAGGATGTTGAGGACGACGTCGGCGGAGTGGACGCCGTGGGCGATCGCCTCGGTGCATGCGGCCTCGACCGCGGACAGTCCCTCGGTGAGGACTGCGCTGAGAATGTCGACCATCTGCCGATTGCCGTCGTCGGCGCCGGCGAGCTTGCGGCGCACGCGCTCCATCGCGGCCGGGAGCACCCAGTCCTTGAAGGGCGCGCCGTTGCGTAATGCGCCGGGCTTGCGGGCGAGCACCGGAACGTAATGCCAAGGATCGTAGACCGTCTCGCCGCGGCCGAACGAGCGCGGATGCTCCGCCACGATCCGCCCGTCCTGGCGGATCACGATGCGATCGGCATAGGCATGGACCTCGACCGGGCGCCCGACCGCGCTGGCGATCACCGAGTACTTGTTGTTGTCGAAGCGGATTAGGCAGGTCTTGGAGACCGCCGCGGGCACCGCGTGGAAGCCATCGAACCGGCCCACATAGGGAACGAGCTTCGGCCGCTCCGCTTCGAACACCTCCCAGATCGTCTGCTCCGTCAGTTCCGGATGGCGATGCGCCTTGGCGTATGAGATGCAGCGGTCGGTGAGCCAGCCGTTCATCTCGTCGTAGCTCTTGAACCGAAGCCGCGGCGTGAAGAACCGCTCGCGCACCAAACCGACTTGGTTCTCAACCTGTCCCTTCTCCCAGCCTGACGCCGGCGTGCAGGCCACCGGCTCGACAAGATAGTGGCTGCACATCTGCAGGAAGCGGCGATTGTAGAGCCGGTCCTTGCCAACGAAGACCGTCTCCACCGCCGTCTTCATGTTGTCGTAGATGCCGCGTCCGCAGGTGCCCTTGAAGAGGGCGAACGCCCGGTCGTGCGCGTCGAACACCATCTCCTGCGTCTCGCGCGGATACGCCCGCACGAACATCATGCGGCTGTGACACAGCCGAACATGGGCGACCTTCACGATCACCGTCGTGCCGCTCAGCAGCACGACCTCCTGGCTCCAGTCGAATTGGAAGGCCTCCCCCGGTGCAAAGCTCAGCGGCACATACGCCGCGGCCGTCGTCTGGCCTCGCTCCTTGGCCCAGCGCCGGGCGTAGCGCCGCACAGCATCGTAGCCGCCGTCATACCCGCGGCCGCGCAACTCCTCGAAGACCCGGATCAGTGTCAGTTGCTCGCGCGCGCTCTTCGCCGCATTGCTCGACAGCAACTCGTCGAGCTCCGAGGTCCATCGGCCGAGCTTCGGTCGGGGTTGGACTCCACGCTCGTACTCGAATGATGTCTCACCCGACCGCAGCACTTTGCGGACCGTGTTGCGCGACACCTTCAGGTCCCTGGCGATCTCCTTGATCGTCTTGCCCTTGAGGTAGTGCTCACGACGAATCCGCCCAATCGTCTCCACCGTCAGCATTCCCCCACCGCCTGCTTTGATCCAAAGCAGGCAGCGCATCAGCCCAATTAGGTGGGGGTCAATTTTGGACGCCGATCCCCCGGCTCAGAGGGTCAAAATTGCACGCCGAATAACACCTCAAGCGTACGTCCTCTGACGAACTCGACGATCGCATCCGCGCTTTCCTTGGCGTCCCACAAATAGGCGCGCGGATCACGATCCATAGACCGGCTCCACCGAGCGCTCGATCCCAGCGCGAATGAACGGATTGCGAA
>DATFOP010000221.1:0-3301 GCA_035265505.1 Propionibacteriaceae bacterium
GGGCAACTTCGGCTCGGCGGGCAACGACAAGGCCGCAGCCATGCGCTACACCGAGTGCAAGATGGCGCCGCTGGCCATGGAGATGGTCCGTGACATCACCGAGAACACCGTCGACTTCAAGCCCAATTACGACGGCAAGGAACAAGAACCCGTCGTCCTGCCCAGCCGGTTCCCGAATCTGCTGGTCAACGGCTCCACCGGCATCGCCGTCGGCATGGCGACCAACATCCCGACCCACAACCTCCGCGAGGTCGCCGCGGCCGTGCAATGGTCGCTGGAGCACCCCGACGCCTCCGCCGAGGAGCTGCTCGCGGCCGCGATCGAGCGGATTAAAGGCCCCGACTTCCCCAATGGCGCGCTGATCGTCGGCCGGCGCGGCATCGAGGACGCCTATCGCACGGGCCGCGGCTCGGTGATCATGCGCGCCGTCGTCGATCTTGAGGAGGACCGCTCCGGCCGGACCCTTCTGGTCGTCACTCAACTCCCGCACCTGGTCAATCCCGACAACCTGGCGCTCAAGATCGCCGAGCTGGTCAATGCCGGAAAGCTCAACGGCATTGCGGATATCCGCGACGACACCTCGGCTCGCACCGGACAGCGGCTGGTCATCGTGCTCAAGCGCGACGCCCAACCCAAGGTGGTGCTCAACAACCTCTACAAGCACACCCAGCTGCAGGACACGTTCGGCTGCAACATGCTGGCCCTGGTCGACGACGTGCCGCGTACCCTCCGGCTCGACCAATTCCTCTCCTACTGGATCGCCCACCAGATTGAGGTCATCCAGCGCCGGACGCGGCACCGGCTGGACGATGCCCAGGCCCGGGCCCACATCTACCGCGGCCTGGTCAAGGCGCTCGACGCGCTCGACGAGGTGATCGCCCTGATCCGCCGTAGTTCGAGCACCGACGACGCCCGTGAGGGCCTCAAGACGCTGCTCGAGATCGACGACCTGCAGGCCAACGCGATCCTCGACATGCAGCTGCGCCGGCTGGCCGCCTTGGAGCGGCAGCGGATCATCGACCAGTTGGCCGAGTACGAGCGGATCATTGCCGATCTGCAAGACATCTTGGACAAGCCCGAGCGCCAGCGGCAGATCATCAGCACTGAACTGGCCGAGATCGTGGACAAGTACGGCGACGACCGGCGGACCGAGATCATCGCGGCGGACGGAGATCTGTCCAACGAGGACCTGATTCCCGACTCCGACGTGGTGGTCACGATCACCCGGGGTGGCTACGCCAAGCGCACCAACACCGACCAGTATCGGGTCCAGCGCCGTGGCGGCCGGGGAGTGCGCGGAGCGGCTCTGCGCACGGACGATGTGGTCGAGCACCTGTTTGCAACGACGAACCACCAGTGGATCTTGTTCTTCACGAACAAGGGCCGCGTCTATCGCGCGAAGGTGTGGCAGCTACCGGAGGCCGGCCGCGACGCCAAGGGCGGCCACGTGGCCGGCCTGCTGTCGTTCCTTCCTGAGGAGGAGATCGCACAGGTGCTGGCGATCCGCGACTACGCCGCGCACCCGTATCTGCTGCTGGCCACGAGGCGGGGGTTGGTGAAGAAGACCTCCTTGGCGCTGTACGACTCGCCGCGGCAAGCAGGCATCATCGCCGTCAACTTCCGCGACGACGACGATGAGCTGATCGGCGCCGAGCTTTGCGCCTCCGGCGATGAGGTGCTGCTGATCTCGCGCAAGGGGCAGGCCATCCGGTTCCCGGCCGACGACGACGAGCTCCGACCCATGGGCCGGGCCACCTCAGGGGTGACGGGGATGAGGTTCCGTCCCGGCGACGAGCTCCTCTCCCTCTCCATCGTGCGGCCCAGCGATGACGCGAACGGCCGCTACGTGTTCACCGTCACCGACGGCGGTTTCGCGAAGCGGACCAGGGTGGCGGAGTACCGGGCTCAGGGGCGCGGGGGCTTGGGGATCAAGGCCATGAAACTCCACGAGGATCGCGGCTCTTTGGTCGGAGGCCTGGTCGTGACCGACAATGATGACGTCATTGCGATCAAAGCAAGCGGTCAGATCACACGCAGCCCTGTTGTCGAGGTTCCGGTCAAAGGACGTGACACCATGGGGGTGCGGTTCGTAGGAGTAGGGGGCAACGACTCGGTGGTCGCCATCGCCTTGAACCCGGAGACAACAGCAGACGTAGCTCAACTTGACGCAGACACGCACGTCGATGACGATGCCGCGTCTACCGACGACCACGACGAAGTCCTGCCCGAACGGACAGCCGACGTCGCCGCCGTAAGCAGCGAAGTCGAGGAGGATGACAGTGAGTGATACCAGTCGGGGGAACCCTCCGAACGGACAGCCGCCCACCGGCAGCCCTCGTGGTCGGGAGCAGGAGTTGGCGACGGTACGCAGGACTCAGGGTGCCCAGCAGGCCGCTCAGCCCCGGGTAGCGCCGGGCGGGCCAACGCTGCAGCCTCGGCTCGCCCCGAATCAGCCTCCGCCGACCAAGCCGTTGCAGGTGCCGGGGCAACACAACGGTGCCCGGCCGGTTCCTATGCAGTCCTCGACCACCCAGGCGGTGGGCGCGATGCCGCCAGCGCCGGAAATGCCCGCCGAGATCGAACAGCGGCAGGCAGGGCAATCGGGTCGCCGGCCGCCCGTGCCTGTCTGGGATCCGCCAGCCGCCCCAGGGCCGAAGCGGTCCTGGAAAGAGCGCCTTGGTCTGAGCACCAAGCCAGACGCCGAGAGGCAACGGCCGAGGGCCCCGGAAGCATCGGTGGCAACCTCCGGACAGCTAGCCGCACCCCCTGTCGCGCCGTCGCCCTCGGGCGACGGGTCCGGTGCGACCGCACCGGTCACCGGTGAGCGGCCACCCGAGCGGCGTCCGGCCGCTGACCCGAACGGCCAGTCGCCCTCCGACGGGGGCGCCGTGCCCGTGGCGGCCCCCGCTCAACCGGCCAGTTCCGACGCCCGTGTTCCCGATGCTCCGGCAGCTCGTGCGGACCAGACCACTGAGCGCCTGCCTCCAAGCGCGCCGAACCAGATGCCGGCACCCGGGACGACGCCTGCCGAGCCCGAGGCTGGCATGCTGCCGGCAGTGGGAGCGGCCACTGCTGCAGCCGCCACCGCCGTCGCCGCGGCGAAGTCCGGCGCCGAAAAGCTCTCCGCTAACACCAAGCCGAGGCCCGGTGCGGCACGGCGGACTCGCAAGGCCCGGTTGCGGCTGTCCCGGTTGGATCCGTGGTCGGTGATGAAGACGTCGTTCCTGTTCTCCATCGCCGCCGGCATCATGCTCGTGGTCGCCGTCTACACGATGTGGACCGTGCTCGAGTCCTCGGGCCT
>DATFOP010000222.1:0-3151 GCA_035265505.1 Propionibacteriaceae bacterium
GGTGAGCCAGACCACGCTGTCCGTGCTCGCCGCCGAGCTTGGCCCGGAATCGCCGCTGCCGCCTTTCACCGGACTGCAACGGCTTCCTGACCCCTCGTCGTCTCCCGATCTGCCACCCGACATGCGGGAGCGCATCGCGTACGGCCGGCTGGCCAATCCGCTGCCGTACGCGTTGCAGAACAACTACCGCCGGGACTTGCGGCGTCAAGACATCCCCGCGATCCGGCTGACCAACTCCTCGCTGGAGGCGCTCGTGCTTCCCGGCCTGGGCGGCCGGCTTTGGTCGTTGCGGGATCGGGTGGCAGACCGGGATGTGGTGTTCACCAACCGGCGGCTGCAGTTCGCCAACTTCGCGCTCACCGACGCCTGGTTCGCCGGCGGCATCGAGTGGAACCTCGGCTCCACCGGCCACTCGGCCACGACCAGCCGACCGGTCTTCGCCGGCAGTGTGCCGTCCAGCCGTGGAGCCGCATTGCGGATCTGGGAGTGGGAACGCACCCGAGATCTGGTGTTCTCGGTCGACCTGCTGCTGCCGGCCGACCGTCGGTTGCTTCTCGCTTTCGTCCGCGTCCGCAACCCCGACCCCGAGCCCAAACCGCTCTACTGGTGGACCAACATCGCTGCTCCGGAGGAACCGGGCGTGCGGGTCCTGGCCCCCGCCGTTCGAGCCTGGCGGACCGGATACGACGGATCCATCGCCAGCGTCGACATTCCCTTCCCCGACGACCCGGCCACCGATGTCAGCTACCCGTTGCCGGCGCAGCGGGCCGCGGATTACTTCTTCCAGGTTCCATCTGAGGTTCGGCCCTGGATCGCCGCCGTACAGGCCGACGGCACAGGGCTCGTGCAGACCTCCACCGCTCAGTTGCGCGGCCGCAAGCTATTCCTTTGGGGGACGGCCACCGGCGGCCGGCGCTGGCAGGAGTGGCTGTGCGGGCCAAGCTGTCGTTACCTCGAAATCCAGGCCGGTCTGGGCACGACTCAACTCGAGCACCTGCGGTTGGAGGGGAACGCCGAGGTCAGTTGGGCAGAGGCCTACGCGCCCATCGAAGCGGCACCGGCGACCGTACATGGCTCCTGGCCGGACGCGCTCGCCGAGGTCACCGAGCTTGTGGCCAGGGCGGTGACCGACGAGAACCTCCACGAATGGCATCGCTGGTGGCAAGCCGAGGTCGCCGATGCCACGCCACAGCAGCTGACGGCCGGCTCCGGTGCCGGTGAAGCGGAACTCGCCGTACGCGGGAAGGATCCCAACGTCCTGCCGGGCACCCCGTTCGGACAGCCCCGCTCGGACGGCTTCCGCCACCTCGTTGCCCTGGCTCACACGGGCGAGGTCGACCAGGATGCCGCGGGTGCTGAGGTTCTGGTACCACCGATCACGGACTGCTGGGGCACGGTGCTCAACCGAGCAGCGGACGGGTGGTGGGGCCAACTGATGAGCGCCATCCGGTCCCACACTCGCGGTGACCTTGACGAGGCGCGGCTCGGCTATCTTCGCTCCGACCAGCTCGGATCGACGGCCTGGGCGGCCCGCGGTCTGGCCCTGCTCGCCGGTACTCGGGGCGATCACCCGAGCGCCGCACGCCTGTACGCCGGCGCCATCGCGCAGGCGCCGACCTGCCTCCCGCTGATAGTGGAAGCCACCGAGCAACTGCTCGCCACTGGTCGACCCGGCGCCTGCCTGGCGATGATCGATACCGCGCCGCGCCAGATTGCTGTGCATGGCCGGCTGGTCTTGCAGCGGGCACGCGCCCTGCTGGCTGACGGGCAAGCCGATGCGGCCCGTGCCTTGCTCGAGGCCGGGATTGAGGTGCCCGATCTTCGGGAAGGGGAGACGCTGGGCGTGCTATGGCGCGCGGCGTTCGGCCACCGGCCACTGCCGTACCACTACGACTTCAGAATGCGTCCCGACCTCGACGACTGACGTTGGACAACATTCGCAGCCTGGGTTTCAGTCGAAGTGCAACGAGTCCCTGCGTTCGCGCTTGAGCTCAAAGAAGTAGGGGTAGCCGGCCAGAGTCACACTGGCATCCCAGATTCGACCAGCGTCATCACCTCGTGGAATTCGGGTGAGGACTGGTCCGAAGAACGCGGTGCCGTTGACGTGAATCGTTGGGGTTCCGACATCTTTGCCCACCTTCTCCATCCCCGCGTGATGGCTCTCGCGGACCGCGTTGTCGTAGTCGGTGGACTCGGCGGCCTCCGCCAGCTCGCGCGGCAGGCCGAGTTCGTCGAGCGCCTCGGCAATCACTGCGGACAGGTCCGAATAGCCCTGGTTGTGGATGCGAGTGCCCATGGCGGTGTAGAGGGGTGAGAGGATCTGCTCTCCCTTGAACTGTGCGGCCGCGACCGCCACTCGTACCGGTCCCCACGAAGACCGCAACTTCTCCCGATAGTCATCGGAGACGTCAGTGCCCTCGTTCAGCACGGCCAGGCTCATGACATGGAAATGGACCTGGATATCGCGCACCTTTTCGGTCTCCAGGATCCACCGCGAGGTGATCCAGCAGAAGGGGCACGCCGGATCGAACCAGAAGTCGACTTGCTCGGGGGCAGAGGCTTTCTGGCTGTGCCCATCTCCGGTGGTCGTCATTGTCGACGTCACGAAATCTCCTCAGGTCGCACGCTCGAACGGCTGTCGAGATAACCGACCGCATAGATCGGCTATACAAGTGAAGTGAAACCACACGTCGATGTATTCCTGCATCGGCAGGCAAGGTCGCCTGCGACCGCCTTGTGACCTCCGATGATCGCTGGCACGGTTCCCGCTGACAAGATGGCCGGCAGGCGGCCAGCGTATTGTCCAGGCTGTGGCCACCGGACCCCGGAGCTGAAGCTCGATGAGCAGCGCCGCTTCCGCCGTCATTCACTCAGTCCGGTTGATCAGCGCCGGCCTCGACCGCGCCGGCGCCTTCGTCGCTTTCCGAGACGATCGCGTCCTGGCCACAGGGATCGGCAATGGCTGGCGTGAGCTCGCTGGCCCTGACGCCAATATTCTCGACGGCGCGGGGTACGTTCTCAGCCCCGGGCTGATCGATATCCACAATCACGGCGGTGGAGGGGCCTCGTACGGCGAGGATGGTGACGCCATCCGTACGGCCCGGCGACTCCATCGGCAGCACGGCACTACTCGTCAGCTGCTCTCTCTGGT
>DATFOP010000223.1:0-7263 GCA_035265505.1 Propionibacteriaceae bacterium
GCGACGATGGCATCCTCGCTCACGAGGACTGAAGTCGGAGCGACTCGGGAGGCGATGCGGAAGGCTATCTCGCCGACCCGGCGCGCACCGAGGGAGTCGGCTGCGATCCCGGACACGGCCACATCGACCGGGCGGCCGGCGTCTAGCGCCGCGTGCAGGGTGGAAATGGAGATCGGCTCCACCGCTACGACCCGTGCCCGGCCCTCCGCAGCGGCTGCGACGCCGGCGAAGAGGCCGCCGCCGCCAACGGCGACGACGATGGTGTCGATTGCGGGTTCGTCCTCCAAGATCTCCTCGGCCAGGGTGCCGGCACCTGCGGCAATCTCCAGCTGATCGTAGGCGTGGCATAGGAGGGCTCCCCGCGTGTTGGCGTAGTCGACCGCCGCCTCGTACGCCTCGGCGTACTCAGCACCCACATGTCGGACACGCGCGTCGTACTCGAGAATCCGTTGGATCTTGATCGGCGGCGCCGTTTCAGGGACGAAAACGGTGGCGGGGACCCCGAGAGCGGCCGCGGCATAGGCGTTGGCCAATCCTGCGTTGCCACCGGACGCGACGACGATTCCGATTGTCGGGTCAAGCTCACCCCGCTCCCGGGCAGCGAGCTGACGGTTGAAGGCCCCTCGCGTCTTGAAGACACCGGTGTACTGCAGGAACTCACACTTCAGCCACAGTGGGTGCGACGGTGCTTCAGGAGGAAGCAGCGGCGTGCGGCGCACGTAGCCCTGAATGCGGGCGCGCGCAGCGAGCACGTCATCTCGCGTGATCAACTCCCCCGAGGGCCGCATCGGTCACTCCAGCCAGTCTCCCCATTGCCTGCCGCGAGTCAGCGACGGGGAGGGCCCCCATGCGGCGGCAATGAGGTCAGGTCAGCTCCGGACGGGGGAGGGTAGGGATCGAAGGATCGAAGGTCAGCCGATTGCAATGCCCGAGCGACGTCGCTGGGCGACACCAGGCCGACCACTCGGCCGTCGGCGTCCACGACAACAGCCCGGCCATCGCTGCAGCCGTGCATGCGCTCCAAGAGCTCGACCAGAGGCTCCTCGGGGCGCGCGGTTGGCACCTCACTGGGCGCGCAGGCGATCTCCCTGAGGCGGGTCGTAGCACGAAGGCCGGGCGGCACGTCGCGCACCCGATTGAGCGTGACCAGACCGGTGAGCCGCCCAAGGTGATCAACGAGCGGATAAGTGGAGAACCGCTGCGTCAGCGCCACCTGCGCGACGAAGTCGTTTACGGTGACGTTGCCGTCAAGAATGGTCGGTGCTGCCGTCATGGCCTCGCCAACTGTGACACCGGCCATCTGGCTGCCGAGCTGGGCCTGCTGCTCCTCGGCGGTCGCCGCGCTGACCACAAACCAGCCGATGAGAGCGAGCCATATCCCGCCCAACCCGTAGCCGGTCACCACTTGCAATACACCGAGGGCGATCATGAGGAAGCCAAAGACCCGGCCGGCGCGCGCGGCGTTGATGGCGGCTGTCTGCCGATTACCTCGCCACCGCCATAAGGCCGCCCGCAAAACGCGGCCACCATCCAGCGGCGCGGCGGGGATGAGGTTGAACACCGCAAGCATGGCATTGGTCGCGGCCAGGTAGGCCAGCACCCCAAACGGCAGCCCAGAGGTGCCGAGCCAGTTGACCCCGCCAGCGGCAACGCCGAAAGCTACGGCCAACACCAAGCTGGTCAATGGGCCGACGATGGCGATGCGGAAATCCGCCCCTGGGGTTCTCGCCTCTCCCCGAAGCTGGGCGACGCCACCAAGGAGCCACAGCACAATGCTCTCGACCTCGATGCCGTTGCGGCGGGCCACCAGCGAATGTGCCAGCTCGTGAGCCAACAGCGAGGCCAGGAATAGCACCGCAGCAATGATCGCTGCGATCACGTAGGCGGTGATGCTGCGGCCCGGAAAGGCGGCAGGCAACCGCCCGGTCGCGAGGCCGGCCACCAAGATGGCAACGATGAGGAACACGCTGGCGTTGATGCCGACGTGGATGCCAGCGATGCGGCCTAACGGAATCGACTGTCGCACTGTTTAAGCGTACTTTCCGGTTTCGATGCCACCTCTCCGAGCGGCTGGCCACGTGAACTGTTGGGGGCTCGTGGATCGCCTCGCGTTCGGTAGCGCATCAGGACCCGCGGTCCTTGAAGGTATGTGGTGGTGTCTGGGCCTGCGGCGAGGGGTGCGCTGTAGGGCACAGCCGGGAAGCGTGCTCTCAGCCGAATAATACTAAGGGGCTAGCTGAGAGTTTGCTTGGCCTCGATATAGCCCTTGCGAACGACTTCTTCGAGAACGGCCACGTCGACGTCACCCAGCCGGTTGATATAGAGGCAACTTTTACTGGTCTTGTGCTTGCCCAGTTTACTCAGCGGTTCAGCGAGGAAGGTGTCGAAGCCGGGCATAAAATACAGCGTCAAATTCTGCTTGCGTGGGGAAAAGGCAGCCAGAGGCCAGTCGCCCTCCTGGGTGCTGCGCTCCGACTTGTAGTGGTATTTCCCGAACCCGATCATGCTCGCGCCCCACATCCGCGGTTCCTGGCCGGTCACGCGCTTGTACATATCCAATAGAACATAGCTGTCCTTGCGCTTGGTGTCTTCCGGCACTGCGTCAATAAAATCTGTGACGCTGCCGTCGTTTTCTAGTGTCTTTAGTTCGCCCATATGCATGCACTATACGCCTATTGGAACGTAGCGTAGGGGATGCCGTCTTTGGCGCCGTAATACAAGCACCGGGCGCTGCAGGTGCTGCTAATTACGCTGTTCGCCTGCTCCTGCAGCGAATCTCGCTCCGCGTGATCTGCCGCTTGTGATGGCGGGAAAGCCCCAGGCGGCGGCAGGACTGAGTGATGCGCTGAACAGCGCTGAGAAGCCCGGCGCGTTCAGAATCACCCAACTTCCCGACGCGGCGGCGGCGGACCGGCGCTGCGCGACCGGAAAGCGTACGCGGCCCTGATCGTCGCAGTCTCGTCCATCCCCGCGAGGATCTCACCGGTAGCGTCAAGGAGGAGATGAAACGGGGTGAGCTAATGAAGACGAATCGCCTTCAACGGAGCATGGTCGACGTGACGGAGCTGGGCTTGGGCGGTGGGCCGCTCGGTGGGCTGTTCCAGCCGGTGGAAGATGATGCGGCGGCTGCGACTTTGGCCGCGGCATGGGATAGCGGCATCCGCTACTTCGACACCGCACCTCATTACGGGATTGGGCTGTCGGAGCGCCTGTTTGGGGAGTTCCTCCGGCAGCAGCCCAGGGATGCGTTCACGCTGTCGACGAAGGTTGGCAGGCTCCTCGTCGAGCAGGACCCTGCAGGCCGCACCGACGAGGCTTTCCAGGTTCCTGCCACCCATCGCCGGGTGTGGGACTTCTCGCGCGACGGGGTTCGTCGCAGTCTGGAGGAGTCTCTGCTTCGGATGGGTCTGGAGCGGGTGGACGTGCTTTATCTCCACGACGCCGGCGAGCACTTCGAGGCAGCGCTCAATGACGGGTACCCGGCTCTCGCGGAGCTTCGGGTAGAAGGCGTCGTTCGAGCGATTGGTGCAGGGATGGAAAACGCCGACTTGCTGACCACGCTGGTCCGCGAGGCCGATGTCGACGTCCTGATGTTGCCTGGCCGGTACACGCTGCTCGATCAGTCCGCGCTTGACCAGCTATTGCCGGCCTGCGAGGAGCGGGGGGTATCGATCATCGCGGCCGCAGTGTTCCACTCTGGCGTGCTAGCCCAGGTCCGACCCGTCGACGGAGCGATGTTTGGCTACCAGACGGCGTCGGCGGCGGTGCTGGAACGAGCGAACCGCATCGCGGACATTTGCGCCGCACACGGGGTGACCCTGCCGCAGGCCGCGATGGCGTTCCCGCTGACACACCCCTCGGTAGCCGGAGTTGTTGTTGGTATGCGCTCCGCCGAGGAGGTCCGGCAGAACGTGGAGTCCTTTGCGACGGCGGTACCCGCTCAGCTGTGGAGTGACCTGTGCGCCGAAGGGTTGCTCGACGAGCGAGTGCCGGTGCCTACCTAATCTGGCCGAGGGCCGGTGACCAGCACCCGGCTGCCGCCTTCGGCCTTTGCAGGACCGGCGTCCGGCCCACCTGACTCTGTCACTCCGCGTAATGTGCCAGTCATGGCCGGCGCGGAGCTCGATGGAGCCCGGCCTGACTTTGAGGATGTCGATGTCGCGGCGCTTCTGCCGATGGTTCGACGAATCATCTTCTCTCGGGTGCCTAATGAAGCTCTTGCCGAGGACCTCGTCCAAGAGACCCTCGTCAAGGTGCTCGCCGCGGCCAACCGCGTTGAACCGGGCATGATCGAGCCCTACGCGATCACGACAGCGCGGAATCTCGTCACCTCGATGTGGCGAACGCGAGATATGCAGCGTCGGAACCAGCATCGAGTCATCGACATGGCGCGTCCCGACGCACCCGATGAACGCATGCTCAAGGACGAGGAACGGGCGGCGATCGCCGCAGCATTGCAGCGCCTTACGGAGCGGGAAAAGCAGACGCTCGTCGCGCATGAGGTTTCAGGGCAGGACACGAAATCGCTTGCCGCCGAATTGAATTCATCGGCTGGCGCCATCGCTGCGCAACTCAGTCGGAGTCGCGCTCGTCTGCGCGTGGAATATCTGCTTGCCCTCCACGGCGTGGAACCGCCGACCGACCGGTGCCGTCCCGTCTTATATGCCCTGTCAAGCGCCGATCGTCGCCGTCAGCGCGAGGTTGACGCCGCCCGACATCTGTTGGAGTGCGACCTCTGCCCAGAGCTGAGCGAGCCGCTTCTGCAACGTGCGCCGCAGGACGAAAACCAAGTCATCATCCGAATACAGCGCGACGCCGACATTGTCCAGGCGCGGAAGAAAGCACGTGAACTCGCCATGCAGCTTGGTTTCTCGCGAACCGACCTGACATTGATTGCCACGGCTGTGTCGGAGATGGCTCGAAACATCGTTCGCTTCGCCGGCAATGGTCAAATCTTCATCGAGCTACTAGAGGAACCGCGGCCGGGGATTCGGATTGTGGCGCGGGATGCAGGCCCGGGAATTTCTGACGTTGACCAGGCCCTCACCGATGGCTACAGCACGTACAACGGGTTGGGTCTCGGTCTCCCTGGTGCGCGTCGGCTTATGGACGAGTTCACGATTTCATCGGAGATCAACGTCGGAACGACAGTGACCATGACAAAGTGGCGAACGGAAGGATGAGGATGACTGAGGATTCAGCGACGGCAGAGAGACTGGCGGCCGATTTCCCGGCGCTCGATCATAAGGATGAGGATCAGCTCCTTCCCCAGCTGGTCGCACATCTGCGTCAGCACCGCAGCCGGCTGCGCCAAGAATGGGCGAGCCGAATACAGCAAGCACACCTGCTCGAAGCCATGACTCCACAAGAGACAGCCGACGAGACGACGTCGGTGTACGACAACTACGTGGAGGTGCTGGAAACCGGGAGTGTCGAGGCGCTACAGCACTATGCCCGCGACCTGTCAGAACGCATCATCCCTCGCGGCGTCGAGACCCACGAGGTTGTCGGCATCGTTCTGCTTCTGCGCGACGTCCTGGCGAGATCCCTCTTCGAGAAATACCAGCAAGACTTCGCGCTCCTGAACCGGGTGCTCGACGCTTATGAGCCAGCGGCCAACCGAATCGCCAACACCGTCGCTGTCAGTTTCGTCGAGGAGCGGGAACGGATCATTCGTCAGCAGCAAGACTCGATCCGCGAACTCTCCACCCCGGTGCTTCCCGTACGGGAACGCCTGCTCATACTGCCGATCATCGGAGTGTTGGACACCGAACGCGCACGCCAGCTGACAGAGCAGCTGCTGACCGGTATTCGTACGCATCGCGCCAGGGTCGTCGTGATCGACATCACCGGCGTTCCGGACGTGGACCAGGCAGTGGCCAATCACCTCGTTCGGACCGTCGACGCGTCACGATTGATGGGCGCGGGCGTCATCATTACTGGGCTCTCACCGAAGATTGCCGAAACGCTGGTCACGATCGGCGTGGATCTCAGCAAAATGAACACGATCGGCGATCTGCAGAGCGGCCTTGAGGAGGCCGAGCGGATGCTCGGATACAGCTCAGGACAGGCGGGAACGGTCGGATAGTGGATTCAGGGCCAGCACTGGTCTCAATCTTGCGGCAGGGCGACAACCTGATCGCGTCAATCCACACTGCCCTGGATGACTCTGAAATGGTCCGATTTCAGCGGAATCTGGTTGATGAGATCGGCCAGCAGCGCTCACGAGGGGTCATCATCGACGTTGCCGCCCTCGATGTTCTCGATTCCTTCGGTTCACGAACGCTGCGTGCCATCGCGGAAATGGCGCGGCTGCGTGGAGCAGAAACCGTGATTGTAGGCATCCAGCCCGATGTTGCGTTCTCGATGGCCGAACTCGGACTGGGTACGGGCTCGGTCCACACCGCTCTCGACCTGGAGGAAGGCCTGGAGTATCTCAGCGGTATCCGTCTGCCTGCGCGCGATGACGTGCACCGCCACCTGGGCCTGTGAACGCCCTCGAGCGGCTTCGCCGCAACTATCGCGCAGCCTTTCTCCGATATCTGCCGAGCCGCGATGAGAAGGCACTCGATGCGGGCTACCAGATCGGCCGGTCGGCGGTGACTGACGGGCTGAGCATCCTCGATCTGGCCCAGGTGCACCACGACGTCCTGCGTGAAGTGCTGACCACCAGCAGCCACGACCAGATCGACGACCTGACCGCCACGGCTTCGGAGTTCTTGATCGAGGTGCTCGCCACCTACGAGATGACAAGGCGCGGCTACCTGGCGAAGTCGTGAGTCGCCCACGGGCAACGTTGCCTTTGGCGCGTCATGCGCCCTCGTGATTGGCGTCTTCTGTACTGATCCAGCCCGACAGCAACGGTCGTCACATGAGGGGAGTGAACGTAGTGCCATCGAATCTGCTCCGTGCCTCGGTTCAGGAGCCAGATTCAGGAACCGACGAGCAGGTGTCAACGGCCTCAGTCGACGGCCTGCGATCCATCTGGCGGCCCGATGCCCCGGTCGCGGTCGTCATGGACTTCATCGGTATCGGCCTCGACCAGTACGACGAACTGATGTCCGGTTTAGATCTCGCGCGTGGCGGATCAGGGCTGCCCGGGTGCCTGTTCCACTGGGCTACCAGCACACCTGAGGGAGTGCGTGCCACGGAGGTGTGGCGCAATCTCAAACTGTTTGATTTCTTCCTCCGTGAGGAGGTACTGCCGACCGTAACCGCTCTGCGCGTGCCGGACCCTGAGCTGAGCGTCTACGCCGTCCACCA
>DATFOP010000224.1:0-4705 GCA_035265505.1 Propionibacteriaceae bacterium
GAGCACATCGTCTGGCTCGCCGGTGGCCAGGCCAAGGGCACCAGTTTCGACGAGTTGATCAAAACCCACGGCAGCAAGCTTCGTGGTGCAGTACTGCTCGGGGTGGATCGCGAGGTGGTGGGCCAGGCGCTGACCCGACACGCGCCCCACGTCCCGGTGATTCGGATCGAGTCCACTGACACTAGAGCCATGGCGCAGGCCGTGCAGGCTGCCGCGTCGCTCGCTCGCGTGGGTGATGTGGTTCTGCTGGCGCCCGGCTGCGCCAGCAAGGACATGTACCGTGACTACGCCGCCCGGGGAGAAGCCTTCACCGCCGCCGTCCGGGATCTGATCTATCGATCCGGTGCGGGAGGCCTGACCGACGAAGCGAAGGAGTAGCCGAGGTGGCCACGCTGACCCCCTCGAGATGGGGCGAGAGCAAGCCAGCGTCCGACCCTCGCCACTCGGCCGCAGCTTGGCTCGGAGCTGTCCTCGATCGGCCGCTGACCAGCTATCACCTGGTGCTGGGAGCGACCGCGATCCTGCTCGCGCTAGGTCTGCTGATGGTGCTGTCGGCGTCCAGCGTGAACGCCTACCTCAACCACCGAGACTCCTATTTCTATGTGAAGCGCCAGGCAATCTTCCTCGGGGCCGCAACGCTCGGGGCCTTTCTTCTCATGAAACTGTCACCCGCAAAACTGCGGGTCCTGAGCTGGTTCGGCATTGCGCTGGCGATGATTTTGTTGATCTTGACCTACACTCCACTGGGCATCGAGGTGAAGGGCAACCGCAACTGGCTGGACGTCGGCCTGCCGTCGTTCAGGATCCAGCCGGCGGAGTTCGCCAAGCTGGCCATGATCGTGTGGGGGGCGGATCTGCTGGCGCGCAAGCGCAGGCTGCTCGATCAGCCGAAGCATCTGCTCGTGCCCTACCTTCCGGTGTGCAGCGTGCTGATCTTGCTCGTTGTGTTCCAGGGCGACGCCGGAACGGCCGTGGTGATGGCGGCGATCACCGCTGGAGTGTTCTGGATCGTCGGAGCGCCCATGCGCGTGCTCGCCGGCCTCGGCCTCACCGGCATGGTGGGCGTGGTCGCGCTGTTCGTCACCAGTCCCGTACGCATGCGGCGGCTGGCAGCATTCGTGGATCCCTCCGCCCAGCTGAACGGAGCCAACGACCAGGCCAACGCCGGCATGTACGCGATCGCTTCCGGGGGTTGGTGGGGTGTGGGACTGGGCGCCAGCCGTCAGAAATGGGGCGGCCTGCCGGAGGCACACACCGACTTCGTCTTCGCTGTCATCGGTGAGGAACTGGGACTGTTCGGCAGTCTGATCGTGCTCGCCTTGTTCCTGGTTCTGGGTTACGCCGGGCTCCGCGTGGCCAGCCGCTCCGATGACGACTTCGCCCGCTATGCGGCGGGCGGGGTCACCGTGTGGTTCATCGTCCAGGCCTTGATCAATCTTGCAGTCGTGCTGCGGATGTTGCCGATTGCCGGCGTACCGCTGCCGCTCCTCTCCTACGGCGGCTCGGCCCTGACCGCCAATCTGTTGGCTGTGGGGGTGCTGCTGTCCTGCGCTCGACGCGAGCCTGCGGCGCGCCAGTTCCTGGAGAGGCGGTCGGCGAAGCCGCCGCCTCGGATGACCACCGTGGTCGGCTCCCGGACGCCGCGCAGCTGATGCGCACGAGCGACGAAGGCCCGGCTGCGGAGCGGGAAGTCTCCATCGTGCTGGCCGGTGGGGGCTCGGCGGGCCATACCTCACCACTCATCGCGACGGCGCTGGAGTTGCGGCGCCTCCGACCCGATGCTCGGCTGACAGCGGTGGGAACTGCCCGCGGACTCGAGACCCGAGTTGTTCCGGCCGCCGGCCTGCCGCTGGAACTCATTCCACCGGTGCCTGTGCCCCGCCGGCCAAGCATGGACTTAGCGTTGGTCGGACCGCGACTGTGGCGGGCAATCGCCGCGGCGGTGGCCGTGCTGCGTCGTGCCGAGGCTGACGCTGTGCTGGGATTCGGCGGATATGTATCGGCACCGGTCTACTTGGCTGCCCGGCGGGTTGGGGTCCCGATACTGCTGCACGAGCAGAACGCATTGCCCGGTCTCGCCAATCGGCTCGCCGCCCACCTGACCCACCATGTCTATACGTCGTTCCCGAACACGCCGCTGCCGCACGCGACCTATATCGGGTTGCCGCTGCGGCACTCCATCACCGATCTCGATCGTGCCAAGGCGCGCACCGCCGGGCGAGAGCAATTTCAGCTGCAGCCCGACCTCCCCGTGCTGCTCGTGAGCGGTGGATCCCAGGGCGCGGCGAGCATCAACACCGCGCTGCTCGGTGCCCGCGACGCCCTGCTGGCGGCCGGGATCCAGGTGCTTCATGTCCTTGGTCCAAGAAACCTGACCGATCAGACGCTGGCCACGTCGGATACGACGACTGGCGCTCGCTACTCGCCCGTGGCCTACGTCGACAAGATGGAGCAGGCCTACGCCGCGGCTGACCTGATGCTTGGCCGCTGTGGGGCGAGCACCGTGCTGGAGACGGCCGCGGTCGGGCTGCCGGCGATCTTTGTTCCCTATCCGCACGGGAATGGGGAGCAGGCTCGCAACGCCCGGGCGATCGTGGAGGCGGGCGGCGGCATTCTGCTGCCCGACGACATGTGCACCCAAGACTGGGTTGCTCAGCATGTCCCGGCCCTCATCGGCGACGGCGCCCGCCTGGCTGGAATGTCCGGCACCTTGCGGGGCGTTGCCAAGGTCGATGCGGCGGGGGTCCTTGCCGAACAGGCGCTGGAGGTCGCCAGCTGATGGGATTGGTCGAGACAATCGAGCTACCGGACCCGGCAGACCTTGGACCGGTCCACTTCATCGCGATCGGCGGGTCCGGAATGAACGGCATCGCCACAGCATTCCTCCAACTCGGTATCCCCGTCAGCGGCAGCGATCGACAAGACTCGCCATACCTGCGGGCACTGGAGGCCGCGGGCGCGCGAGTTCACCTCGGTCACGCGGCAGATCAGCTGGGTGATGCCCGTACGGTCGTGGCCTCGTCCGCCATCCGGGAAGACAATCCCGAGCTGGCCGAGTCCAAGCGCCGGGGCCTTCGCGTGCTGCACCGCAGCGCCGCCCTTGGATCGCTGATGCTGGGCCGGCGCGGGATAGCCGTCGCCGGCACCCACGGCAAGACCACCACCACCGCCATGATCGCTTCCGTGCTCACCGGTGCGGGGCTTGACCCGTCCTTCGTCATCGGGGGGGCGCTGACCGGTTCGAAGTCAGGCGGCCATGTCGGTGGCGGGAACGTGTTGGTGATCGAGGCGGACGAGAGCGACGGCTCCTTCCTGCAGTACCCGGCGGAGATCGCTGTTATCACCAACGTCGATCCGGACCACCTGATCAACTGGGGTACTGCGGAGAACTATGCAGAAGGCTTCTTCCGCTTCGCCACGGGTAAGGCAGTCCGGCTGCTGGTGGTCAGTGCCGACGATCCCGGCGCTGTCGCGTTGACGGAGCGGGTCCGACGAGAGGTGGCGAACGGCAACAGCACGGTCGAGATCGTCACCTTCGGCGAGAGTGAGGCCGCAGACGTGCGGATCTCTGGCGGCGTCTTCGCCGGAACCGGGTCCAGCTTCGAGCTTCGCAAAGCCCAAACAGGAGGACCTGTCACCCTCTCGGTGCCTGGCGATTACAACGTCCGGAATGCCGCGGCCAGCTATGCCGTCGCCGCCTGGCTCGGCATCCCGGACGAGCAGATCCGCGTTCAGCTGGCGGGGTATCGCGGCACCTATCGACGTTTCCAGCTGGTAGGGACGGTCAACGGCATCCGGGTTTACGACGACTACGCGCACCATCCGACTGAGGTGGCCAATACCCTGGCGGCGGCGCGCACGGGTGTCGGCACCGGCCGGGTCGTGGCGTGTTTCCAGCCGCATCTGTATACCCGCACCCGAGACTTTTGGAGAGAGCTTGCCACGGCGTTGGAGCGCGCTGACCAGGCGATCGTGATGGACGTCTGCGGCGATCGCGAGGATCCGATCCCCGGGGTGGATGGACGGATGATCGCCGACGCCGTGGCGTCCGGAACGGCGGAAGTCACCTATGAGCCGGTCTGGGACCAGGCAGCGCCGACCGTGGCCAGAATTGCCCGCCCGGGAGACCTGGTGATCACAGTGGGCTGTGGCGATGTCACCAAGGTGGCACCGAAGATTGTCGCCGAACTCGAGCGGCAGCTGGTCGGCAGAGTCGGAGCCCTCGAATGACGACGACCACCAGCTACCGAAGTACGACACCGCCGAACAAGGATGCTTCGCGTGGACGCAGGTCGGGTGGTTCCGCGCCCAGCCCTCGCGGACCTCGAACGCGCGGACTCCGCGGCCCGGCCGGCCTGGCGGGGGCTCTCGTCCTCGTCCTCGCCGTCCTCGCCGGAGCCGGCTGGCTGGTGGGCTTCTCGCCGGTCCTGGCGGTCGAGCGGGTCGAGGTCACCGGTGCCCGTCGCCTCGCCGCTTCGTCTCTTCGAGAGGCGGCTGCCGTTCCACTGGGCGTCCCCCTGGCCCGACAGGATCTGACCCTCATCGCCGGGCGGGTCAGCTCTTTGCCTCAGATCGAGTCGACCGAGGTGAGTCGCCGGTGGCCGAACACCATTCGCATCGCCGTCGAGGAGCGGCGCCCAGTGCTCGGAGTGCGGCAGCCGGAAGCGTTCGTTTTGATCGACTCCCACGGCGTCGCTTTCGAATC
>DATFOP010000225.1:0-12693 GCA_035265505.1 Propionibacteriaceae bacterium
AGCAGGATCCCCTGTCGATGAGGTAGGGCTCACCCACGCATCCTGGCCCGCCGACATGGCAGGCGGCCGACTGCTTGAGGAGTTCGCGCCGTTCATCGAGGTCGCCGCCAGAGTAACGGGCTGCGCGTGCTCGTTCTCTTCCTCCGAAGCCTGCGGAGATGTGACTTGAGCGTCAGCTGAGGCGTCGAGCGAGACCCAGGATGCGTACGCAACTCCCACCATCAGCGGCAGCATCGGTCCCGATTCATGATCTTCACCAGTGATGACGCTCACCCGGGTCAAATCGCCCAGACCCGACTCACTCCACGTTGTGACATCCGACCCGTTGGCGATCACGCTTCCGCTGGATGGATCCGTGATGGTGACGTCACCGCGAACCAGCGAACGCATCCCGTTCGGCGTCCAGAACAAGGCGGCGAAGCCCGGCAGCTTGTCGACCGAGAAGACGGCGAGCCGGGCAGCCAGCTCGCTCATTGTCGCTGACCGGATGACCTGCTCCCACAGCGCGTTGACGAGCCTTTCCTGCGCTCCGGCCGGCTCTCTCAGCAGCACCAGCGATGTAGGCCCAGCCAGGATCAGCGACTTCCCTGGCGCGTACGTCACCCGCCAACGGCCCACCGGTGCCGCCATCGTCATCCCCCGTTGAGTAGACGTCTCGGCCATACTGCCGTGTCGTTATAGGCGACGATAAGCCTGTCTTACGCGTCGGCCCTCGAACCCACCTCAGTCTCAATCTTCGTTTGGCCCCGGACCCGAGTCTTGGTCCAGGTTCGACCGCCCAGGCGACTCCCGTCGAAGCGGTGCAGGGCCGCTGTCTGCGTCGGGCGACGCTGAGAACAAGGGACCTTGGTCAAGACGGATGTCATCCAGCGTCAGCGCGCCGGCTAACAGGGCGGGTGACGAGAAACACGACACTGACCAACAGAACCCAGGCCGGGAAGACGAGCTGCGTCCATCTGTGTTCCCCGGCTGCCAGGAGCAGGATGAGGGCCACGAGATATCCGAGGTAGGAGACCCAGCGGGGCATTGCCTTGGAGCGGAGACAGACAGTGCTTACCGAGAGGGTGAACACCGCTGCCATCCTCATCGCATAGACCGAGATGAGTGTTTGGGTGGTACTGCGGCCGAAGTTAAAGATGTCAACATTGACGTTCGACCCTGCGAGCATTTCCAACAGGCCGGTCGTGTGGACCGTGCCGACGAACAGCATGGCCAAGAAGAGTAGGCCGCTGCCGAGGAATACTGTGGAGAAGAGGCGATCCTCGACGTTGCCCAGCTGTTCGCGCACGACCCCGATGAACCACAAGAAGGCGATTCCGGCGAACGGCACCAAGTGGAGACTGAACCGGATCAGCGCGCGACGTTGGACATCAACGCGAAGCGACTCAAGGCTGCCCTCCGTCAGTGCGATCCGTGTCATCGTCATGGCCGCGATGAGAAGCACACCGAAGATGATTCCGGCGATCGACGCTGCTCGTCTCGTTCGCCAGAAAGGGGCGGTCAGCACAGCAGGTCCGCTAGTCACACCTCAACCTAGCGGATCGCCGGTCCGGACCAACCGAAGTCATAGATGGGCGCAACCACTGCAGCCGTGGGTTCCTGACGCTTATCAGACTGGTCTTCTCCCGGTCTATTCACCCAATGTGGGTGAGTCATCTCGGCGCACGCCGCAGCAAAATCGTCAGGAGGTAGACAGGAGTTGCAGCAGAGGGGCAATGACTGGTAGGTGGTCCGCCCAGCGAGCCATGACGACGCGACGATACAAGCACTCGACCAACACTGACTGCTCCACATTGTCGGATACAGAAGGCACCGGATGACACCATCGAAAGGATCGAAGATGACTGACCGCATCGTCGACGAGATCGAAACGGGATCCTGATCATGCCTCGGAAGCCGCCAGTACCTCCGCTAGAACCGGGTTGGGTCATCGCTAACGGCTTGCCCATGTTCCATCGTTCGAACCTGGACGCCGGCGCTGCAGCTGACGCGATGGTGCATGTCCACGGATTTGGAATCTCGGGCACATACCTGGAGCCGACGGCCGCCCTTCTCGCCTCGAACCACCGTACGTTCGTACCGGACCTACCCGGGATGGGTCGCAGTATCAGGCCTGAGCCAGGACTCGACCTACCCGGACTTGCGAGGGCGCTGATGGCGTACTGCGACGCCGTCGGGGTCGAGCGGCCGATATTGGTGGGAAACTCCCTCGGTTGCCCGATCATTATCGAGGTTGCAACCACTTTTCCTGACCGAATCGAGCGGGCGGTGCTGGTCTCGCCGGCTGGTGGCCCGAACAACCAACCACTCGGCCGGGCTATCGGACAAATGGCCATGGACGGGTTGCGTGAGCCGCTATCGATGTTGCCGATCGCGACACGCGACTATCTCCGGTTCGGGGCACTTCGAAGCCTGTCGTTGTTCAGGGCGATGACTCGCTATCCAACGCTCGAACGTCTTCCGCATCTTGTTGTTCCGACACTCGTGATCGCCGGTCTGCGTGATCCAATGGTCCGGATTGCCAATGCCCCCCGGCTGCACGTGCTGCCTCATGTCGACGCAGTCACCGTCCCCGGCGCGCACGCTCTCAACTACAGCAATCCGCAGCTCATCGCTGAGCTCATCGAGGCCTATTTGGCCGGTGAACCGCTCACGACCGAGACTGGGCCGAGAGCTGTCGTGGGGCTTGTGAGCGTTAAAGACGGCTGAGCAGGGTTTTCACACAGATGACGTGATGCCGAGCCACATCGCGACGTGACAGCCTGCTCACGGGTCAAGCCTCGGATACGCGCTTGCCGCAAGCCACGGTGGTCGAGAGCAAAATCGACGACGAGTGTCGTCACAAGAGGCGGCCCATCAGCAGACAACACAGGAGGATCAGCAGATGACCAATCAGGCAACGGCGCAGAGCCAACGGGCGGCTCAGCCGTCGCACGTGAGTGGCTGGGCCCGCGGCTTCGCCGTGTTCGCCGGTGTAATCATGATCATGTCGGGCGCCTTCCAGGCCGTCGTCGGCTTGGCGGGCTTGTTCGCGAACGAGTTCTACGTGACCACCCGCAACTACGTGTTCCAGTTTGATGTGACCACCTGGGGCTGGATCCACCTGCTGGTGGGGCTGCTGGTTCTGTTTGCTGGGATCGCCGTGATGTCGGGACAGACCTGGGCCCGCGCGATCGGGATTATCTTGGCGGGTCTCAGTGCTCTGGCCAACTTCGTGTTCATCCCCTACTACCCGTTCTGGTCACTGTTGATCATCGCACTGGACGTGTTCGTGATCTGGGCGCTGGCCGTCTACCACCCGGAGTCGTGACGGTCGTCTGAAGCCGCCTGGCCGACGACGGCGTAGGCACGGTTGTGGCACTTCGCAGGCTTCCCGAACGGCTGCAGCCGCTGGCGCAGTGGATGGCCTTGCACTGGGCTGGTCGTGTCGTGCTTGCCACCGTCGCTGGGTTCAGGCGGCTCGAGACGTTCGACCGCGCCATGGCGCTCGGCGCACAGCTGTTCACCTCCGTCGTCCCAATCCTGATCATGATGGCGGTCTGGCTTGGTAAGTCGGCCAGCCAACGGTTCGCGGATACGGTCACGATGCCGCCGGCTGCCGCGCAGGTCCTCGCTGAGGCGCTCGACGAGCCCGGTGGCACGGCGTTCGGTGTCGCCGGCTCGTTGTTCGTGCTCATCTCAGCCACCAGCCTGGCCCGCGCCCTCGCTCGGGCGATGGCCACCATCTGGCGGCTGCCCCGGCCGAAGACGCGCCTCAGCAGTGCATGGCGCTGGATGGCCGTGGTGGTCGCACTGGCGTTGTCCGTCGTTGTGACGAAGGCGATCGGGCGGTACACCGATGCGCTGCCTCCAAGCAATGTCTGGACCCTTGTTGTCACCTTCGTCCTGGAGATCCTCGTCGCGGTCTTCGTGCCGTGGCTGCTGCTTGCCGGCCAGGTGCAGGTGCGCAGACTTGTCCCCGGTGGAATCCTCTTTGCTTTGGTGCTGATCGCAATGCGGCCGGCAGTTGAGACCTTCCTGCCAATCGCCTTGGAGAGCAGCGCCCGCCGATACGGAACGATCGGCGTCGCCTTCACCTATATTGCCTGGCTCTACGTCGTGTCGCTGCTCTTCTTGGCGACCGCAATCCTCGGACAAGTCATCGCCGAGGACCAGGGCCGGTTAGGTCAGTTCATCCGCCGCAGTCGGCCGATATCTCCAATGGAACAGTCCGCTGAGTCGGGTGAGCCGAGCGGGTCGTCAGAACCCGAGTCGGCGCGCTCGTAGCAACCGCAAAAGCCGGGGCCGCGTCGACCTGGACACTGATCAATTTCCGACTCAGAGCTCAGCCGTCGTCATGCAGATGGGGTGAAGATCGCTTCGCAAGCGGTCACACTGCTCTGCCGCCATCGCACGTGTCGAGCGATAGACAGTCATCTGATCTGCGTGATGCGGATGGTGGCATATTCAGTCGAAAATGGGTTCGACCAGTTCCACGCGAGTGCTTCGAGAGAGTGGGTCCGCTGTGGATTACACGGAAGTGCTGCGGCTGCTTGCCATCAACGACGAGCGCTTCGTCGAAGAGTGTGTGTTGGGGCGTGGGGTTGAGCCGTTCGCCATCGATCCGAAAACGCTGGCCCTTGCCCGGCTCGCCGCGCTCATCGCGGTAGGTGGCGCGGCGCCGTCCTATGGAGTCGAGACTGATGCCGCGGTGAGCGCCGGTGCCACCGCCGCGGAGATCGTCGATGTGCTGGTCGGGGTCGCATCCGTCGTCGGGCTCCCCAGCGTTGTCGCGGCAGCGCCCAGTCTCGCGATGGCGCTCGGATACGACATCAACGATGCGTTGGAACAAACGTCCGCTGGATGATCTTGGCTACCCGCCGAGCAGGCCGACTGTCGTCGCGTGTTGCACCGCATCGCTGCGTGAGGAGACGCCCAGTTTCCGATAGATGGAGCCGACTTCGGAGCTGACGGTGTTGCGAGACACGAACAGCCGCTCCCCGATCTCGCGGAACGTGAGATGGGTCTGCAAGTACGGAAGCAGCCGAAGCTCCGCCGGGCTAAGTGGCGTCCCGCCGGCCACCGTCACATGGGCGCTCGACGTGAGGAGCCCGCGAAATGCCGATACTTCGTCGACCAGCGCTCCAAGAGCCGGCCGGCGGAGCAAGATGTCGTCCATCTCCCGCAGCAGGTGACGTGCGGTCGCATGGTCGGCAATGGAGGCGTAAACCTTGGCCAGCTCCAAGCGAACGCGTACGGCGACATACGGGAGCGCGAATGTGCATGAAGGACGGGCTCGCATCGCCCGAGCGAGCTGACGGTCCAAGTCCTTGCGGTCACCTCGGTGCACGGCGAGCCGGGCCGCGCCGGCGAACGCCAGCACGCTCAGGGCGTAGTCGTGCAACCGGGAAGCTTCGACAGTGGCGAGGGCAAGCTCCAGATTTTCGGCAGCCTCAGCCCATCGCCCGTGATCCATCGCCAACACCGCCAGCTCAGCCCTGCCCAGGATAATGGTGTCGACATTGCCCCCTGTTGCTGCCACAGTGCACGTTTCCGCGAAGAGGGCGGCTGCCCGGTCAACGTCGCCCACGAGCAGCTGCGCCTCGGCGCACAAGATGAGGGCCGAGGCAAGCCAAGCACTCCACGGCGGCTCCTCCGCAACCGCGAAGTTCGCGTCGGTCGCCATCTGCTCTGGACCGGCGCGACACATCGCAGCCCGCAACATGGCCCGCGACGACTCGAACGACGCCGTGCCGTCCACCGGCACCAAATCGAACGAGGCAGTGTCCAGGAATGCCGCCCACCGTTGCGCATCGGCGGTATTCCCGGTCAACACCGCGACCCATCCGGCCATGACCGCTAGCGGGGGATACTCCTCGACAGCAGAGGGGCCAAGTGCCGAAAGCCACCGTTGCACGGTCGCCATCTGGCCGGCCTGATAGGTCGGTAAGATCATTTCGGCCGCCAGTTGGACGCACCGATCGCGCTCCGTCGTGTTCAACAGATGCTCAAGGGCCAACGCCGGGGACCCGTTGGATTCGTACCAGTCGGCGGCTCGCAGGTGTAACTTCGCGGTGACGTCGGGCTCGGCTCGGCGAAGCTCGCCAAGCAGGAACTCGCGGAACAGCGCGTGATAGCGATACCACCCACGCCGACGGTCGAGCGGAACCAAGAACAAACTCGTCGCCTCGAGGTCGCGAAGCCGCGCGTCCGCACCTGACTCTTCGAGAATCGCGTCGCACAGCGGGCCACACAGCTGATCCAGAATCGCCGTGCGCCTCAGGAACCGCTGGACGGCTTCCGGAAGCTGCGTCAACGATTCGCGATAAAGATAGTCGGCCACGTACCGATCATCACCAGAAATCGTCAACACGTCGGCGCCGCTGGCCCTCGCGATCAGGGCGGCCAGGTACAGGCCGACCGGCCAGCCTTCGGTCCGTGCCGTCACGGCCGCAGCCAACTCATGGGTGATGGCCACGTGGGCCTCGGCGAAGATCTGCTCCGCGCCGGCCGCGTCGAGCGCCAAGTCAACAGCCACTAGTTCTAACGCGTCGCCCGAAGCCCGCAACCGCGGCAGATGAGGCTGCTCCGAACGGCTTGCCGCCACCAGTTGAGAACCTCGAGGTATACCCGAAATCACCACGCTCAGCACATCGTGACAGGCCGGCGACCGCAGCTCCTGCAGGTCGTCCAGCATGAGGACGAACGGGACCTGGCTCGTCCGAAACGCCGATGCAAGGCGCGGCGCGGCCCGGCCTAACGCTGATACACCGAGCCCACCCACGTCACCGATCAGATCCGTGTGGTCCGAGATTTGGGCGTACGCAGAGGCCAGCAGAGAGAGCAGAGCTGACGGATCATCGTCGAGGCGGTCGAGAGACACCCATCCGACGCGTCGGTCTTCTATCTCCGCCCATTCCGCCATCAAGGTCGACTTGCCGTAACCCGCAGGTGCCGTGACACCGACCACCCGGCAATCGCGGCCGCGAGCCGTCTCGATGAGGCCGGCGCGACTCACCGAGCCTGCTCGACGGTGCGGCAACGACAGCTTGGCTTCGAGCAGCACCGCCTCAAGCTCCGCAACCGTCGTGCCCGCACGGCCCAAATCATCGGTCACACGCGAAAGCCTAACTAGGAATCAACATTCCGAGAGATTAACTTTGCTAAATCGGATTTGACGCGCGAGGGCCATAAATGATGCGGGGAACGAGTATAAAGCGCTCAAGGCGAAAGCGCTCGCCTGAGATACCAGCCCCTCCCCGCCGAGGCAGGCGTGACCCGCGGACGTAGTGCGCTGGCGCGACGGTTCACTGACGTTCGTGCGGATCCGACGCCTGGCTGACGAACCGCCGAACGGTCGGCTCCGGATGCTGCGGCTCATCCAGCTGGCCACCGCGGCTGGTGGCGTAGCGACCGGCGAGTGGTCGGGCACTGAGCCCATGGGCGAGCACGCTGAGCAGGACGGTCAGGCCGATCGTACCGACCACCTCATCGATGGGGCCTTCAACGTCGTGCAGACCCTCGAGAGCAATGAGCGCGAAGACGATGGAGGCAAGTCCCCGAGGTCCGAACCAACCGACGAAGAGCACCGTGGCCCGGTCCATTCGGGAGCCGAGGAGCGAAATCGCCACGGGCAGCATGCGGACCACAGTCAGGCTGAGTACCGCGTATAACAAGATCTGCCACGTCCAGCCCGCAATCAAGGCCGGGATGAGCACGGCACCGAAGACAAACCAGGAGATCATGGACGCAAGACCACAGGTCTGCTCCACGTAGTAAACCTCCTTCTCCCCTCCCCGGCCGCCGAAAGCGCCATAGGCGCTGCCTCCGACAAAGGCGGACACGAAACCGTTGGCATCAATCAACACCGCGCCTGAGTACGCGAGCAGGGCTAGGGCCAGCACCGCTGGGCCAGCGAACTCGTCTGAGCTCCAGCCTCGGCGCCGCGCGATCCGTAGCAAGGCCCCGCCCCCAGCGCCGATCACCACGCCAACCACCACCCCGAGGAGAAGACCGATCAGCGCATGCCCCGTACTTTCGTTGTCCAGGCCGGCCGCGGTCGCGATGGCTCCGAGAGCAAGGATGACGACGGGAGTGGCAATGCCGTCGTTCAAACCACTTTCCACGTTGAGGGTCTGGCGGACTCGACGTGGGACCCGTCGGTCCGACATGACCGCGGACCCGAGAGCCGCGTCAGTGGGGGCCAGTGCAGCACCAACAAGGAGGGCGTACCACGGACTCAGTCCCAGCACGGCAACCGCAACCACCGCCCCTAACGCGATGGTCAGTGGAAGGCCCAGCGCCAGCAGCCGCAGGTATCGCCCACGGTCCGCTCGGAGATCGGCGACCTTCACTCGGCTGGCGTCGGCGAACAACACCCAAACCAACGTGACTTCGGCCACCACCTTGATCAAGTGCGGATCCAACTCGAGCGAGAGCAGGTTCAGTCCCTGCGCCATGACGACGCCAATGGCCACGAAGAAGATCGGTGTCGAGATTGCTGCCGCCCGTGCAGAGAACGTTCCCCACAGGAAGATCGCGGCCAAAATCAAACACAGCGCACCGAGTTCCACGGCGCCACCCCTTTCAAATGCTGAGCTTTGCTGCGTTCTCGCGTCGTCTCCGTTTCGAGCGGGCGATCTTTGTTGTGTCCATGACTTCGCAACCGCGCGACGCGGCTGGTGGCGCTGAGGAAGGCATCGTAAGGCGGCACCTGCGCCTGGCCCACAGAGCCACCCACTGGTTGAGTGGCGTTCACAGGTCCTCCATCGCCGCCGGTGCCCAGTGTTGTCGTGTCGGACGCCGACGGCATCACGCAGAAGAGATGAGTCGTCGCCGGCGAAACTCACACGATTCGAGTGATGCCCGGCCAGCAGCCCTAGCAGAAGGAATTCGACATGCCTCTAGCCAGAAGACGCATGCGGCGCGCCGGAGTGGTCGGACCCGCACCGGTGGCCCGGACAGCCGCCACCGTCGCAACCGTTGCGGTGGTAGCGCACGGTGTCAATCGCCGCACAGACCGGCGAGACGACCGCAGAGACCGTCGCCACTGACCCGATCAGGCCCAGCGGTGCGGCGTGATCGCGGCTGTTCGCGAGTGGCGCTGGTGAACTATGACGCAAGTTGGTCCATCAACGCCGAACTCCCTTCAGCACGCCGTCTTTGCCACCGTTGGATTCGGTGACATCGTCGCGCAAACCAATGACATGAGAATGCTCGTGACGGTCCAAATGCTGCTCAACTTGGCGGTACTGGGATTGATGATCAGACTGCTCACCACGGCAGCGCAACGCGGCGTCGCCCGGCGCGGATCGTAGGCCTACCCGGGCGACGGCAGCCGCGAGTGGCTGAATGGCCTACCTTCGTCGCCAGGTCTCACCGCGAGTCCGGCTTGTCGTCGATCGTTCCACTCCGACCCCACATCAGCTACGACACGGGGGATCGGCTGACTCGAGCTGCCCGCCCGTGGCGGGCACGTTTACTCAGTCGCTGGTCAAGGCGTCGATGCAGACTGTAATTGCCAGGATCAGCGCGTCATCTTGGCCAGGTGCAATCTCGACACCGTACGTGTCCCTGACCCGGAACCATTTCTTGGACACCTCCGCGACCTTGTCGCCATCGCGCTCGATCGTGTACTCGTGATCGACCAGGTTGCCGTGCGCGCTCAGGTCGTCGCCGCCGTCGACATCGATCTTGAAGCGGTCCCGGATACCGATCAGTGCCTTGTGCACGGTCGCGTTTCCGGCGGCACGCTCGATGTTCATCGAATCGCGAACTCGGAGTTTGCGTTCCTGGATCTTGGCGACTTCCGCACCGGATGCATCCTCTAAAACGAATGTGTCGCGCAGCCGCAAAGCCTTCCCATCAACTTTGAACGCCCGGTCCCCGGACTCGTCTTCGATCCAGTAGTCGTCGCCGATGCTCAGCAGCTTTTCACGCATCTGGTATCGCTGTACGCCGGAAGCGTCGTCGCGACGCTGTCGGTCTCGTAAGCCCATAGTTGCTTCTCCTCTCGCTCGGGCGGCTTCCCGTTTCATCGTGGCCAAATTAGCCGTATCAACGAGCCTTGGCTTCATCCGAATCGGGTGAAGCCAGAGAGGCAAGTGTCTGAGACGCTCGATGCCAGCTGTCGTTAACTCCGTTCTCGGTTCCCCTGCGGGAGGCGCGCGCACGGGAGCCCGAATGCAGGAAGGTGAACCGTGACCGAGACGTTCCTAGCAAGCTGGCGTGACGGCCCGACAAAGCAGGCGATCATCGACTTCGTGGTGCGTACCTGCGGCGACGACGGGTCGGCTGCCGTGCCACCGGAGGAACGGGTTGCGGTGTTCGACAACGACGGCACCCTGTGGTGTGAGAAGCCGATGCCGATCCAGCTCGATTTCATCATGCGCCGCCTCGCCGAGATGGCGGCCGAGCAGCCGGAACTCTCGGCGCAGCAGCCCTGGAAAGCCGTGACGGAGCGCGACTACAAATGGTTTGGCGCCTTGATGGATGAGCATTACGCCGGGGATGACACCAACGTCAGGCTGCTTGCGCGGGGCATCCTGGCCGCCTACGCCGGAATCACGGTCGAGGACTTCGAGGAGTCCTCAGATCGATTCTTGCGCAGCGCACGGCATCCGACGCTTGGTCGCCCCTACGTGGAGTGCGCATACGCACCAATGGTCGAGCTGCTCGACTACCTCACGGCCAAGGGCTTCGTGACCTACATCGCATCAGGCGGCGGACGTGATTTCATGCGGCCGATCAGCCAAGACATGTACGGCATACCGCGTGAAAGGATCATCGGCAGCAGCAGCACCTTCGCGTACACCAGCGACCAGGCCGGCGGAACGATCACGCACAAGCCGGAGGTTGACTACCTCGATGACGGGCCGGAGAAGCCGGTGCGGATCTGGAACCGGATCGGCCGGCGCCCGCTGCTCGCGGCGGGAAACTCCAACGGCGACACGGCCATGCTGGAGTTCACCCAGCACCCCGACAAGCAGACGTTGCGGCTGCTCATCCAGCACGATGACGCCGAGCGGGAGTTCGACTACACCGCCGGTGCCGAGCGGGCGCTCAGCCAAGCCGAAGCTGACAAGTGGACTGTGGTGAGCATCAACAACGACTGGACCACAGTGTTCTGATTGTCGTTGCGCGTCAGGCTGTGAGCAGCCGTCGCTCGGGCCAGTAGTGCTTGAGGGGGACCATGGCGGAGTGTGGTGGGCGCCTACGCCGGGCTCGAACCATACGCGAGTAAGGATGGTGACTCGGATGCGCATGCGCTGGCGCCCACTCTTCGAGACCGGGGATGACTTCCTGGAGGCTGCCCCGTTCCGGTACGTCAACACTCTCGACGTGCCTGTTCCAGCTGAGCCGGTGTGGGAAGCGCTGACAGCGGATGACGCCTTTGTCTCCTGGAGCTTTCTGGTCACAGGTCTGTGTTGGACCACGCCGCGGCCCTTCGGCGTCGGCACAACCCGCGAGGTCACGATGCTGCGATTGTTGACCTTTCGGGAGCGGTACTACCGCTGGGAAGAAGGTCGACGTAAGACGTTCAGCGCGGTCGAGGTGTCCGTCCCGGGACTGCGTCGCGTGGCCGAGGACTATGTGGTAGAGCGCACTCCAGGTGGGTCGCGCCTCATCTGGACTGTCGCCCTCGAGCCAGGCCCGATGCTGAAGCCCATCTTGCGACTGACCAACCCGATCACGGCGCGGATGATCCGGCGTCTTGTAAGCGGCCTACCTTCTCAGCTGGTGTAGCAACGGTTGACTTCTGTACCACTGAGGCCCGCCGCGCAGGGGTAACAAAAGCTGCCGGAGTGTGCCAAGTTAGCGCTACTGACGAGCCATGGCGATGCGGAGCCGTTCTTCGGGGTCGATGAAGTGGGTTCCCGTTAGCTCCTCGGGCAGCTCTCCTTTAGCGTCGAGGAGAGCTCCGCGGTCGCGGTGCGAACCTGCTGCAACGCCACGACAATGGACGGCGCCTTTTGTGCAAGGTTGTCGGTGCTCAGACCGCTTGCCGCCGTCTGTAGCTCGGCGAATGCTGTCTTTACCTGCTCTACGCTGGGCTGGAGAACCCCCGAAGCGGAGGCCTCCGCAGATTCCAGGCTGGTCTTGACATTGGCGATCGCGGTTCTCAGCGCCGCAACCCCGTCCTCCCTAGGCTTCACGTTCGTGAGGGCCTCAAGCGACGACCTGAGTTCCGCCACGTCCTCGCAAGCCGCCGTCGACGCAGTCGTCGTCGTCGTCGCAGCGGTCGTCGGTGCGACGGTCGTCGGTGCGACGGTCGTGGCGGGTGGACCGGTCTGAGTCGGCGTGGAGCTCCCAGTGCAACTCGTCAGAACGCAGAGCAGTGCAACGGCCGCAGCCGCGGCGGATACGCATCGACGCGCACGCCTCTTCCCGTTGAACGTGCTGCCTGGGAGTTCGACAACAACCCCCTCAACCGATCCCGACTCCTCGACAGCATCAGCTTCGTTCACTTGATCGTCTCCTCTTGTAGAAGATGGCGGACCATCGTGGACAACGCGGCGCCGCTCGGACGCGCTCCGGACATCGGGCCAGAGCTTCCACCTTCAGTGTTTCCTACTGGTCTGGGTCGATGGTGCATGGAGCAGACCCCTTCGCTTAGGCGAATTGCTCGGCTGGATGAGACGCGTTCACGAGCGCTTCCTGGTATCGGCTAGTCGATCGAGTTCAGTCCCCGGCTGACCAGCAGTGGGTCGGGTT
>DATFOP010000226.1:0-4304 GCA_035265505.1 Propionibacteriaceae bacterium
TGTCGCCTGCGATGCCAGCGGATGCGTCGATCCAGGCGTGTTTCTCGGGTGGGCTCATGTCGGCGAGTCGGCTGAGGGTGCGGCGATCTGCGCCGCCAGGTGCCCCGCGCCGTAGCCGTTGTCGATGTTGACCACCGCCACCCCCGGGGCACAGGCATTGAGCATGGCGAGCAGTGCCGCGATGCCGCCGAAGGAGGCGCCATAGCCGATCGACGTCGGCAGTGCTACGACCGGTGCGCCTACCAGTCCAGCGACCACGCTGGGCAGAGCGCCGTCCATCCCGGCGGCGACCACGATCACCCGGGCTTCGCGAAGGAGCTCGACCCGGGAGAGGATCCGATGCAGCCCGGCGACGCCAACATCGACCACGAGTTCCGCCCGCCGTCCGAGGTACTGGGCGGTGAGCAGCGCCTCCCGGGCTACCGGCAGGTCCGACGTACCGGCGGCCACCACGACTACCAGGCCGCCGGCCGGGGGCGGTGGGTCGGCCGGCCAAGCGAGGAGCCGGCTCTCCGCCTCGTAGCGGGCGTCAGGCAACTGCGACAGCACGGCGGCCGCTTGGCCGTGATCAGCCCGAGTGAAGAGCGTGACGGAGTCAGCACGACGCCGAACTTCAGCGGCGATTCTGCTCAGTTGAGCCGGGGTCTTGCCCTCGCAGTAGACAGCTTCCGGATAGCCCCGGCGGGCGGTTCGTTGGCTGTCGAGAGTGGCGAAAGATGACAGGTCGACCGTTGAGAAGTCACTCATTCGTTTGCGAAAGCAAGGTAAGCGTGAAGCCGCCAGATTGCATCCCGGCCAGGTCGACCACCGCGAAACGGAAGCCTGCCTGCTGGACCGCGGCGAGGATCGCGGAGCGGGCCGGCTCGCTGACCGCTCGGACCAGCTCCTGCTCCCGCAGTTCGATCCGAGCGATGTCACCGTGGTGCCGCACCCGCAGATCGTGAAATCCGAGACTGCGCAAGCCGGCCTCGGATTCTTCGATCTGCAGCAGCTTCTCGGGGCTGACCACCTCATGATGGGGGATTCTGGAGGCGAGGCACGGAGCGGCCGGCTTGTCCGCGCAGGGAAGTTGCCACATTCGGGCGAGCCGACGTACGTCCGCCTTGGTCAGGCCTGCGTCGGCGAGCGGGCGCAGCACCTGGTGGTCGGTGGCTGCCCGGGCGCCCGGCCGATCCGGCCTGGCGGCGTCGTCGGCGTTCTCGCCGTACGCCACCGCGTCCAGCCGCTGGCTCGTCACCACCTCGTCAGAGATCCGGCTGAACAGCTCGTCCTTGCAGTGGAAGCAGCGATCCGGACCGTTGGCGACGTAGGCGGCCCGTTCACCCTCGTACGTGGCGACTTCCACCACGGCAACACCAATCGTCCGGGCGACCTGGTGGGCGGCCAGGCGTTCCTCGGCCGGAAGGCTTGGCGAGACACCAAGGATGGGGACCACTCGATCGACCCCCAACACTCGAACCGCCAACGCCACCAGCACCGAAGAGTCGACGCCACCGGAGAACGCCACGCCCAGCCGGCGAACGCCACCCAACGACTCGCGCGCGCGTTCGACCACGGCGTCGGCGAAGGTGTCGGCGAACTGATCCTCGGTGTTGATCATCCCAACCTACCGTCGGCTCACCGATCGAGGATGCTGGGTCGAGTCGGCGAGGTCCCCGCCAAGTCGTCGGGGAACAGTTCATTCAGTTGCGACCGCGAAAGCGGGACGTCACGCAGGCCCAGCTTGACGAGGCCGCTGGCGACATGCCGGCGTCGGTTCAACCGGATGACCAACCCGGCCTTGGGCCGGTAGGCGAAGGCGACCTTGTCACCCTGGTGGAGTGGCATGACGAGGTTGCCATCGAGTTCAAGGGCCGCCTGCCGGGAGGGTGCGGTCAACGTCAGCGAGAACTGATCGTCCGGGGACAGCACGACCGGGCGGCTGATGCCGGCCATCGGAGCCACCGGCGTGACGATGATGGCGTCAACGCCGGGTGAGACGATCGGGCCGCCGGCCGAGTAGTTGTACGCCGTTGACCCTGCGGGCGGGCAGCAGATGACACCGTCCGCCTTCGAATAGCCGAACGTGCTACCGCGCAAGGTGAATTCCGTCGCCACGACGCCGTGACCAGGGATTCTGGTGATCACGGTGTCGTTGAAGGCGAGGAGTGCCTGGTCTGCTCCGCCGTCGGCTCGCGTCACCTCTACGTCCAGGGCATTGTGCGGTTCGATCGCGTACCTTCCCGCGGCCAGCTGGGCAAGCGCGGCGTCGAGCTCCGGTGGTTGAATCTCCACCAGGAAGCCGACGTTGCCGTAATTTACGCCCAGCACGGGTACCGGCCGAGACGCGACCAGCCGCATGGCGCCGAGCATCGTGCCGTCTCCGCCGATGCTCATCACTGCGCCGACGTGGGACGCGAACTCGGTGTCATCCAGCCGCTGCCACGATCGCGGCAACCGTGCGTCGTCGCGGTGTCGTCCCACCACACCGATCTGGTGATCTTGTGTCCAACGCTCAACCCGCGCCACCGTCTCGTCCACAGCCCGGGTCGGATGGAGCACGATACCGATCAGCTCCGATCCCAGGGGATTCGGACGGTCGTTGACCATAATGCCGCCCTTCCAGCCAACACCTCGTGCGCACGACTGTAGACGACCCGAACCCGCATTCATCGAGTCAACGGCCCCTCGGTAACCCGCTGCGTCCTCGGCCACGGACGTCCTGCAGAATGATCCCTGCTCAGTCCGGCGCCAAGGCGTCGTGATCATTCGGAATCTAACTTGGGAGGCGTTATGGGCAGTCGGTGGCTGGATGCGGGTTTGCTCGCACTGCGTCTGGGTGTGGGCAGTGCCGTTGCGGCGCATGGAGCGCAGAAGCTGTTCGGGTGGTTCGGCGGATATGGTCCCGATGGAACGGGCCAGTGGATGGACTCCCTCGGCTTCGCCGGTGACGGCAAGCGCAACGCCCTCCTGTCTGGCGCCGCAGAGTTCGGGGGTGGAACCTTGCTGGCCCTTGGGCTCGCCACCGGGCCGGCGGGTGCGGCTGTCACCGGCAACATGATCGTGGCCGGCTCGACCCACGCTCCTAACGGCTTTTTCAACACCAACGGTGGCTACGAGCTGCCGGCGACGTACGCCCTGGTCGGCAGCACATTGGCGCTGATTGGACCCGGCAGATTCTCGCTCGACCGGGCCACCGGCAACGTGTTCAACCGGCGTTGGATGGCGTTCGCCGGTCTGATGTCCACGATCGCCGGCGCGGCGTACATGATCACCACACGGCAGCCGCCGGAGCCTGTTCCGGATGAGGTGGATGCGGCCGAGTCCCCGACCGGCGACGTCGGCACCTCAAATTTGGGGACCGGAGAGGTCGGCGCTGCAGAGTCGACGACCGGCGAGGCGGAGGCTGCAGAGTCGGTCACCGAGCAGCCGAACGCCTGACGGCACGATCACAAGACGGGGCCTGAGCCCTTCGACACGGTCAGGGCACGGCCTGGGTCGTCAGACACGGTCAGGGCACGGCAGTGCGCCTGGCACCCGGTCAATGTGCGGACTAGCCCTCCCGGACGGGGGCTGTGACATCGACTGACTCAACGGCGCGGCCGCCATCCGCGATGCCGTGACGCGCGTGGAGCTCTCGAACGATCTCCCGGAACCGAGTGTCGGTGAGGGGATAGGCAAGGAAGATCAAGGCACCAAGGAGTGCGAAGATCGCTGGGCCCAGGCCAACCAGTCCCCGGATCGAGAGCAGGGCGGAATCGCTTTGTTCCTGCGCTCTGGCGACGAAGCCACCGAGGGCGAGGGCATAGCCTGCGACCGCTCCGGCTACGGCCTGGGAGACCTTCCGGAAGAAGGAGTAGATCGCGTACGTGGCACCTTCGGTGCGCTTGCCCGTCTTGTACTCGCCAAACTCGACCGCGTCAGCCTCGAAGGCAAAAAGCAGTGACATGGACAGGTTTTGGAAGAGGCCGAAAGCGAAGAACGAGATGACGACGACTAGCAGGTTTGCCGGCATGAAGAAAATCCAGGTGCCCATAACGACGAGACCCGCTGCCCCGATGAGGAACGTGTTCTTCTTCCCGATCCGCGCGACGAACCTGGGCACAACCGGCACGGCAACGAAGGTGGACGCCGACGTAGCAAGGACCATCCAGATCAGCTGGCTCGAGTTGCCGAGGATATAGGTCGCGAAGTACGCCTGGGCCGCCTGTAGCCCGAAGATGCCAGTGAGGAAGACCAAGTTGGAAACGCAGAGGATCAGCAGAGGCCGGTTCTGCCTCACGGTGGCGACCGTTTCCTTGATCGTGACCGGCTTTGAATCGTGG
>DATFOP010000227.1:0-2576 GCA_035265505.1 Propionibacteriaceae bacterium
TTCACCGTGATGACCCGCGAAACGCTGCAGGTCCGCTACGGCGTCCAAGAGTTGGCGCCGCGGCTGCTGATCGGATTCATCGGCGCGAACTTCGCCACGCCGCTGTGCCGGGAGATCATCACCCTCGCCAACGCCCTAACCCGGGCCCTCACCGGCGACGACCTGCGCGGCGAGGCGGCGTTCGGCCAGATGCGCGCCCACATCGTCGGCGCGACCAGCCGGCCCGAGAACGGGCTACTCGCGCTGGTCCTGGTGTTGTTCATCGCCGGGCTGACGGTGATGCTGCTGATCACCTGGATTGTGCGGGTCGCCGTCCTCATCGTCCTAGGGCGTGTTGCATAAGTCGGTAGGTTGCTCGGTGAGATCCTTCCACTGTGGATCGTGGGGACCTCACCGACGGGCAGTGGCGCGTGCTGGAACCGTTGCTGCCGAAGGGCAAGAAGCCCGGCCGGCCGCCGGTGTGGACCAAGAGGCAGCTCATCGACGGGATCCGGTGGCGAACCCGGGTCGGGGCGCCGTGGCGGGATGTGCCCGAGCGGTACGGGCCATGGCAGACCATCTACGGCCTGTTTCGCCGGTGGCAGCGCGACGGTACCTGGGCAAGGATCCTGACCGATCTACAGGCCCGCGCCGACGCCCGCGGGTTGATCACGTGGGACGTGTCGGTCGACTCGACGGTGGCGCGGGCGCACCAACATGCCGCTGGCGCCCGCAAAAAGGGGACCTTCAGAAGGAGCCGCCCGGCGGGGTCGCCACCGAGCCAGTCGACCACGGCCTCGGACGCTCCCGCGGCGGGCTGACCACGAAGCTGCACCTGGGCTGCGAGCAAGGCCAGAAGCCGCTGTCGATCGTCGTCACCGGCGGGCAGCGTGGGGACAGCCCCCAGTTCACGACGGTGCTGGAAAGGATCCGGGTACCGCGTCAAGGTCGGGGCAGACCACGCACCCGACCCGACCGGGTCCTGGCCGACAAGGCGTACAGCTCCAAGGCCAACCGCGCCTACCTGCGGCGGCGGGGCATCAAGGCCACGATCCCCGTCAAGGACGACCAGGCCGCCCACCGGCGCAAGAAGGGACCCAAAGGCGGCCGGCCGCCGACGTTCGACCCGGCGGCGTACAAGCTGCGGCACGCTGTTGAGTGCGGAATCAACCGGCTCAAGCGCCACCGAGCCATCGCGACCAGGTACGACAAGCTCGCCGTCCGCTACGAAGCCACCGTTCAGATCGCCGCGATCAACGAGTGGCTCTGACTATTGAAACAGGCCCTAGGTGTCCTGTCAGGTTGATCCGTCGACGAATTTTCCTGGAATCGGGATTTCGTAGTCTGGAGCTGGTTCCGAAGAGGCAAGAGCCTCGACAGAAGGAGCCGGTGATGGGACGTGCGGGTCGACCGACGGTCGCGATCGAGCTGACCGATGAAGAGCGAGAGACGCTGGTGCGCTGGTCGCGACGGCATTCGTCGTCGCAGGCGTTGGCGTTGCGGTCGCGGATCGTGCTGGCCTGCGCGCACGGCAGGCATCGGGACCAGGAAAGGCAGCCATATCTGACCGTGCGTCACGGCCAAGGACGAACGCCACCACGCCCGGAGCCGCAATTGAGGGCGGTTCGCCCTCGGCTATGCGACAGGATCAGGAGCGTGTTGTTCACCGTGCGAGCCGTAACGCCGGGCATTGCTTGGACGGTCGAATGCGAGAGTCCGGTCGGGACGATCACTGGCCATTGGCGAGGGGAGCCGTGCCGGAAGTCGGGCTCCGTGAAGACGTCGAGTTGGACACGGCGGGTGCCTGACCTGGGCCGCCGGGCCAGCGATCGTGAGTGACGACGGAACTAGTTACTTCCTCCTGAAAACGCTGAGCTCGGTAACGGGTTGATAGCCTGCTGTCAGTCGACGGAGGACCTCGGGTGGACGAGCGCGTGGACAGCCTGACCCAGGCGCGGCACGCCCACGCGGCACAGGAGTGGCGCACCGCCGCGGCGTTCTTCGACGCGGTCGCGACCGAGCGACTCACCGCGGACGACCTCGCAGCCTACGCCGACGCCGTGTGGTGGCTCGGCCGTGTCGAGGACAACCTGCGGCTCGGTGCTGCTGCGTGCGATGCCTTCCTCGCTGACTCACGACCGGTCGAGGCCGCGTGGGCCGCCATGTTGCTCGGAATCTTTCACTTGTCGCGAGGCGACGAGCCGCAGGGTAGGGGCTGGATCGGCCGCGCCATGCGTCTTGCGGAGCGCATCCCGGAGGGCAAGGTGCACGGATACCTGCTGTTCGTCACCGAGGTGGAGGGGAGTCTCCTGGCCGGACAACCGGCGGCTGCGGTGGACGCATCCCGTCGCTTGCAAGACCTCGGCCGCCGGCTCGACGAGCCCGACCTGCTTGCCGCGGGTATCAACGGCGAAGGCCGCGCCCTGATCAAGTCGGGCCAGGTGGTCGACGGGCTGGCGCTGCTCGATGAGGCGATGGTCACCGTCCTGGACGGCAAGCTCGCTCCGTTCATGTCAGGCACCCTCTACTGCCACACCATCGCCGTGTGTCACAAGGTCGCCGACGTCCGCCGGATGACTCGCTGGACCGACCTGGCC
>DATFOP010000228.1:0-2741 GCA_035265505.1 Propionibacteriaceae bacterium
TGAATCGTCCCGGCGTGTCCGGACGCTCATGGTGTTGGGACCAGCGTCTCGGCGAGGGCTGGGTGTTGACGGTAGTGGACCTGCTCGAACTCTGCGGGGGTGAGGTCTGCGCAGGCGGTGTGCAATCGGCGGTTGTTGAACCAGTCGACCCACTCGAGGGTGGCGATCTCGACGTCGTCGTGGGTGCGCCAGGGGCCGCGCTGGTTGATCAGCTCGGTCTTGAACAGTCCGATCTCGGTCTCGGCCAGGGCGTTGTCGTAAGCGTCGCCGACGCTGCCGACGCTGGGCGCGGCGCCGGCTTCGGCGAGCCGCTGGGTGAACCGAATTGAGGTGTACTGGGTGAATTCAATTGGTCGTCGCAACATCTCGATGATGAGGAGTTGCGATGGGATCAAGCAGGCGCCGGCGGGCTGATCGTGCTCGACGTCCTCCGATGCGTTCCCCCGGTCGTCCGCCGATCGGGCGGCGCGAGCATCGGCAGCAGTTCTGGGACGGAATCGCGCGGGGGTTGTCGAGTGAAGAGGCCGGCGTCGCAGTTGGCGTGTCTCCTGCGGTCGGAACGCGTTGGTTCCGTGAAAGTGGCGGGATGTCACCGGTCACCCGCGGCCCGCTGTCGGGACGTTATGTGTCGTTCGTCGAGCGGGAGGAGATCGCCATCTTGCATGCCCGTGGCTGCGGGGTGCGTGAGATCGCCCAGCGGCTGGGCCGATCACCATCGACGATCTCGCGGGAGCTGCGCCGCAATGCCGCGACTCGTAGCGGCTACTTGGAATACCGGGCCACCACCGCGCAGTGGCACGCCGACCGGCGCGCCAAGCGGCCGAAGGTTGCGAAACTCGCGGCGAACGACGCGCTGAGGAAGTACGTACAGGATCGGCTTGCAGGCATGATCATGCACCCGGACGGGACGGCGGTGTCGGGCCCCGACGTGCGCTGGATCGGACGGCGCCACGGGCGTCGGCAAGACCGACGCTGGGCGACTTCGTGGAGTCCTGAGCAGATCGCCAACCGGATCCGGCTCGACTTCCTCGATGATGAGTCGATGCGGGTCTCGCACGAGGCGATCTACCAGGCCCTCTATGTCCAAGGACGCGGCGCACTGCGCCGCGAGCTGGCCGCCTGCCTGCGCACCGGGCGGGCGCTGCGGGTGCCCAGGGCGCGCACCCGTGGGCGCGGGAAGAAGTTCGTCAGCCCCGAGATCATGATCAGCGAACGGCCAGCAGAAGCCGAAGACCGAGCGGTTCCCGGCCACTGGGAAGGCGACCTGATCCTCGGACTGGAGAGTTCCGCGATCGGCACGCTGGTCGAGCGCACCACCCGGTTCACGGTGCTGCTGCACTTGCCGCGCATGGAAGGCCACGGTGGACCCCGAGAGCACAACGGTCCAGCGTTAGCTGGCCACGGCGCCGAGGCTGTCCGAGATGCGATCGCAGCCTCTATCACGGCCCTGCCCGATCGATTGCGCCGCTCGCTGACCTGGGACCAAGGCGCGGAGATGGCTCAGCATGCCCAGTTGCGCATCGACACCGGGCTGGCCATCTACTTCTGTGATCCGCACAGCCCTTGGCAGCGCGGCACGAACGAGAACACCAACGGGCTGCTGCGACAGTACTTCCCCAAGGGCACCGACCTGAGCAAGCACGCTACGAGTGAACTCGACGCTGTTGCTGCAGCCCTCAACAGTCGGCCCCGCAAGACCCTCGGCTGGAAGACGCCCGCCGAGGCACTGAACGACCACCTACTCTTGCTCCAACAAGGCAGTGTTGCGACGATCCCTTGAACCCGGGCTGGCTGCCGGCGTCGGTGTGGTGCACCAGCCCGGCCAGGTCCTCGACGCCGCCGCGGGCCCTGGTCCAGATCGCCATCTCCAGCGCGTCGAGGACCAGTTCGGTGCGCATCGTGGTGGCCGCCCGCCAGCCCAGAATCCGCCGGCCGAACGCGTCGATAACGAACGCCACGTAGACGGTGCCCGCCCAGGTGGGCACGTAGGTGAAGTCGGCCACCCACAGCGCGTCCGGCCTGCTCGGATTGAAGTTGCGCTCCACCAGGTCCGCCGGGCGGGTCGCCGCCTGATCCGAGCGGGTGGTGCGCACCGTGCGGCCGCGGCGGGCACCACGCAGGCCGAGGATCTTCATAAGCCGCTCCACCGCGCAGCGGGCCACCGGCATGCCTTCCCGGTTCAGCGTCAGCCACACCTTGCGGGCGCCGTAGACGCTGTAGTTCTCGTGGTGCACCCGGGCGACCTGCACCATCAGGTACTCATCGTGCAGGTCCGCCGCGCACACCCGGCTGGCCCGCTTGCGGGCGTCGTAATAGGTGCTGGGGGCGATCGGCACGCCATGCTCGGACAGCACGCGGCAGATCGGCTCGACCCCCCAACACAGCCCGTCCACACTGACCCGGTTGGCGTGTCGGGCGATGAACGACACAACTACCGCTGTGGCCGGTCGAGCTCGGCCGCGAAGAAACCCGCCGCCGCCTTGAGGATCTCATTGGCCCGGCGCAGCTCCCGGTTCTCCGCGCGCAGCTTGCGCACCTCAGCCGACTCCTGCGTCGTCACCCCGGGCCGCTGCCCAGCATCTACTTCAGCCCGGCGGACCCACTTGCGAACGGTCTCACTCGAGCCGATCCCCAACTTGGTCGCGATCGATTCGATCGCCGCCCACTCCGACTCGTACTCATCGCGGCCTTCGAAAACCAGCCGGACCGCGCGCTCACGCAACTCCTGCGGATACCTGTGC
>DATFOP010000229.1:0-2764 GCA_035265505.1 Propionibacteriaceae bacterium
GGCCGCTTCCCGCAGCTCGAGGAGCAGATGCTCAACATGGCGAGCGCCGGCTACGTTGGCGCGAAAAGCCCAGACCGCCTCGACGCCCTCGTGTGGGCGCTCTCGGAGTTGATGCTCGGCCCACTCGTTCGCCAGCGGGCCGCTTCGGCTGTAAACGCGATCGAAGCGGCGCATCGCCGTCCAGCCCCGGATCGGCATAATCGAGCTGCGAGCGCGCTTGAAAGACATCGAGAGGTCGGCAGTTCGATTCCGCTTGGCTCCACCACGCATTCTTCGACGAAGCCCGTCATTCCACCGGTCGCCTCGATGGGATCGGCGGCCTTCTCGGCGCAGTACCAGCAGCAGCCGGTCCCTGCGGGCGGCAACCTCATTAAATGGCGGTGGTTTGCGGCCTACGACAACCTTCCTCCGAAGCGGTTCGACCACAGGATCGTGCAGAGCTGGGACACCGCCTCCAAAGCGGAGGAGCTGTCGGACTATTCTGTTGGCATCACCGCGCTCGTCACCAGGGACGAGATCTACATCCTCGAGGTCATCCGCGAGCGCCTCGAGTACCCAGCCCTGAAGCGCCGCATCGTCGAGGAAAAGCGTCGCTGGAAAGCTGGTGTGGTTTTAATCGAGGACAAAGGCTCCGGTATCAGCCTTAACCAGGACCTCAAGCGTGAGGGCGTGTACTCTATCGCAATTAAAACCGAAGGCGACAAGGTGGTGCGCATGAGCGCCTCCTCCGACCGGATCGAGTCGGGCAGCGTGTTCCTCCCGCGAGAGGCCCGATGGCTCGACGACTTCCGAACGGAACTTCTCGCTTTCCCGTACGGCTCACATGACGACCAGGTCGACGCCCTGTCCCAGCTCATAAACTGGACCAAGACGAGAGGGATCTCGATGGTCGACTATCTCTGACGGAGTCTACATCGCGGCCGGGGGGCCCAGCGCGTGAGACGGCGACCCCCGCCAAAGAGCGTGAAACCCCGTGGTACGTTGACCGGTTCTGCGAAGCCCTGCCAGCCCGTTTGGTCCCGTGCGTCCAAGGGGAGTATCTGTCCGGAGCGAGCCGAACCATTCAACGTGGCCTTCGCTGGATCGCCAGAGCCGAGAACGCGCTGTTTCCCGTTGAAATCCGGGTGTTCCCGCTTGCGAAGGAAGCAGCGATGTCCTGGGTTTCAGAGCGAGTGCCCTGAGTGGTGGATCAGCTCACATCTCGATGCTCGAACGCGGCGTCGGGATGCTCGTGCAAAAAGGTGCGCAGGACACTCACGAGGTGCCGCGCGTGAGAGGGACCTAGCTCTGCACCCGACGATCAAGCCCGTCTCCCCCGTTGCCGACGCGCTGCGCGATTGCTCGATCAAGGGCGACATCGTCGTCGACCTCTTCATGGGCTCGGGCACCACAATCATGCTGCCCAAAAAGGTTGGTCGGCGTGCCTACGGCTGCGGCCGCCATGTTGATCTTATTGCTGCTCTTGACTGGCGAGCGCGACCCCCGCGACCGCGACCAGCATGCCAAGGATTGATCAGCTTCCTCGCGCTTCGACGTGGGTAGGCCCGGAAGGGCCTGTAAACCGGACGGCCAGCGGCGGCGTCGAGCTGAAAGCATCTCCGCTGCGGCCGACGGACGGGCTCCGACGGAGAGCGGCCTGAGTACAGGCGAGGACAGCCTATCTGAACCGCAGGTTGGCGCGCCCTAGCTGGTTCACGGAGGTGCACCCCATCAATCTCATGTCGCGCTCGATCTCGGCCCTCATGAGTTCCAGAGCCCGCTCGACGCCAGCCTGGCCCGCAGCGGCCAGTGGAAACAGGTAGTAGCGCCCCACGCCCACTGCTTTCGCGCCCAGGGACAGCGCCTTGAGCACATGCGTGCCGCGTTGGACGCCGCCGTCCATTATCACGTCGAGCTGGTCGCCCACCGCGTCGACCACCTCCGCGAGCTGGTCAAAGGCCGAGCGCGACCCGTCGAGCTGCCGCCCGCCGTGGTTGGACAGCACCACGCCGGTGCAGCCGATCGCTGCCGCCCGCTTTGTGTCGTCGACGGACATGACGCCTTTCAGGCAGAACTGGCCACCCCAGTCCCGCACCATCTCCGCCACGTCACCCCACGAAAGGGCGGGGTCCAGCATCTCGGTGAAATAGCGGCTGATCGACAGCGCGCCGCCGCCCATGTCGACGTGCTTGTCGAGCTGCGGCAGCTTGAATGGCTCGTGCGTGAGGTAATCGATCGCCCAGGACGGCTTCATTGCGAACTGCATCATTCCGGCGAGGTTCAGCCTAAACGGGATGGCGAAGCCTGTGCGCTTATCGCGCTCTCGGTTCCCGCCAGTGATGCTGTCGACGGTGAGCATCATGACCTCGATGCCGGCCCACTTGGCGCGGGCCATCATCTCACTGTTGAGGCCGCGGTCCTTGTGGAAGTAGAGCTGGTAAACTTGCGGGCCGTCGCTGATCCGGCGCGCCTCCTCAAGGCTGACGGTTCCAAGGGAGGAAACGCCGAACATCGTCCCGTACTTGCCCGCCGCCGCCGCCACGGCGCGCTCGCCCTGGTAGTGGAACAGTCGCTGCAGCGCAGTCGGTGAGCAGTACACCGGCATCGCGAGCCTTTGGCCCATGACGACCACCGACATGTCTACCGCCTCTACGCCCCGGAGGACGTTCGGGATGAGGTCGCAAGCCTCAAAGGCGCTGGTATTGCGCCGGTAAGTCGTCTCATCGTCCGCCGCGCCGTCGATGTAGTCGAAGATCGGCCCCGGCAGGCGGCGCTTGGCGAGCCG
>DATFOP010000230.1:0-11115 GCA_035265505.1 Propionibacteriaceae bacterium
GGGTGAACCGAAACCCGAGACCAACGAGCGACGCCGGGAACCGCCTCGGACATCAAGATCACGCCAGCCGGACGGCCGCACATCGTCGCGTATATCGCGCTGCCGCCACGAGCGAAAGCGTCTCGGATGCTTTCGGGTGTCTCCTCGATTGCGGTTGACGGCGGATCCAGGGCCGGTCGCGCACCGAATGCAGCATGGATGACGTCGACCATGCCCTCGGCGTCGGCGGCGCTCGCCACCGACACGACCAGGTCGTCAACCGAAACGCTCACCAGCGCTCAATCGTAGTGGCAAGCGCGCTTCACCAGTCCGTCGAGCACCTCGTTGCAGACGCCCGAATGCTCGATCATGCCCAGATGCCCACAGTGTGCCAACCGCCGCGCGTCCGTGTCGGGCAGCAGTTCCAGAATCCGGTCAGTGTGCGTCACCGGCGTGAAGAGGTCGTTCTGGCCTCCGATCACTGCGGTGGGGATCCGGCTGAGCACCTGGAAGGCCTTGTACTCGTCCAGTTCTGCAAACGTTGGGTAGAAGTCGGCGATCACCTCCAGCGGCGTCTGAGCCAGCATCTCGCTGACGAACTCCACGTAACTCGGAGGTACGTCTGAGGCGAAGGCGAACCGACGAGTGACGACGTAACCCAGATCCGATCCCGCGCGGCGGCCGTGCTCGACCAGTTCCGGGATGCGATTCAGAGCGGCCAGCATAGGTTCGGCAACCCTGGCGAAGGTACGCCCGGGAAGTCGCGGGATCGGCGAGTGCTCGGCCATCTCTCCGGCCGCGGTCGAGAACAGCGCGACCGCGCGGATTTGGCTGCCGAATCGCTCCGGCTGACTCTGCACCAGGCGCATGATCGTCATCCCGCCCATCGAGTGACCGATCAAGATCACCGGGCGGTCACCCACCACCTCGTCGAGAATCTGCGCGAGATCATCGGCCAACTGCGGAATCCGGCAATGCTTCCGGTCGGACCGGCTGGAACGGCCGTGGGAGCGCAGATCGTAGAGGACTTGCCGGTAGCGGCCGCGGAAGTGCTTCCGCTGGAAATGCCAGCAATGCAGGCTCAGCGCGTAGCCGTGGACGAAAACCAAGGTGGGGTCGCCGTCATCAGCTCCGTCCACCTCATCGATCTCGGTGTGCAGCACCACCCCATCTGGCGTAAGGACCTTTGGACCGTCAGCGCGAAGCCCGAAGAAGTTCTCGGACTCATCGCTGGTTTCCCGCAAGATCCGCTTGGTGACGAAACGGCGCTCAAGTTCCAGCCCAGCGGCGATTCCGCCCGCGGCGACGGCGCTCACTCCCGTGATGAAGCCCAGGCCCTTCGCGATCCGACCGCTCATCAGTCGGCCTGTGCGTTGAATTCGCCGGCGTTGAGAAACACCCTGCGCACCCGAGTGCCGATTCGGGTGACGATCTCGTAGCCGATCGTGCCGCACCATTCCGCCCATTGCGCCGCCGTCGGCTCGCCGAGATCTCCAGCGCCGAAGAGAATGACTTCATCACCGACGCTCGCAGCTTGAGGCCCGAGATCGACCACGAACTGGTCCATGCAGATCCGACCGCGGACGGGCGCCTGGCCACCTCGCCACCCGACCCGAGCCGTATTGCCGGCGTGCCGTGGAATGCCGTCCGCATAGCCCAGCGGCACCAGTCCCACGGTGGTCGCCTCATCCGCCACCCAGGTCCAGCCGTACGACACGCCGTCACCTGGGCTCAGCTCCTTGACGCTGACCAACTGGGCCCGGAGTGTCATCACCGGTCGCAGCTCGACGCCCGCCAGGGCGGCGATGCCAGGGGCCGGATCGATCCCGTAGGCGGCGATACCGATCCGGACCATATCTAGGCGGGCCTGGGCAACCACGAGGGCGCCCGCCGAATTGCTCAGGTGCCGGAGCTCAGGTTGGAGTCCGGCGGCTCGTGCCACCTTCTCGGCGTCGTAGAAGGCGTCGATCTGCCTGTCGGTGCCGGGGTGACCGGGTTCGTCGGCAGCGGCGAAGTGCGACCAGAGGCCGACGACCTGGAAGGCGCCGGCTGCCTCCCCCTCCGCCGCCGCAGCGCAGACGTCCGGCCAGATCTGCGGCGAAGCACCGTTGCGGGAGAGTCCAGTGTCGATCTTGAGGTGCACCCGGGCTCGTCGTTCGGCCGTTGCGGCGGCGGCGGCAAGTCGGGTCAGCTGGTCCAGCGATTGGGCGGAGACGTCCACGTCGGCCGCGACCAGATCACTCAGGTCCTCATCGGGGCCGTACAGCCAGGCGAGCATCGGTCCGGTGTCTCCGGCGTCGCGTACGGCCAAGGCCTCGGCCGGAGTGGCGACTCCCAGCCAATCAGCTCCGGCAACGCGGGCTTCGCGGGCACAGGCCAGCATGCCGTGCCCATAGCCATCCGCCTTGACCACGACCATGAGCATGGAGTCGCCGACGTGTTCACGGATCGCGGCCAGGTTTCGCCGGAAGGCGGCCAAGTCAATCTCGGCGCGGGCGGTCGCCGGGTCGATGCCCGGGAGAGTTTCCGGACGCATCATCGTGCTCGCCTGATCTCGTCGATCATCGCCGCCTGGCGGCGCTGCAGCCGGCCGATCTCGTCGGCGATCAGCTCGGCGAGGCGCTGCGGCGGTAGTGGACCGGGGTGTCGGCGCGCGGTCAGCGCCTGGATGGAAGCGGCCCGCACGCCGGTGTCCAGCGCCGGGCGTCCAGCGGCCAGCAAGGCTGCGCACAGGCCACCCAGCACATCGCCGGAGCCCGCCTGACCGGTCCACGCCAGGCCCGGGAGAGCGACGGAGATGGCGTCGGCGTCCGGGCCAGCCACCAGTTGGGTTGCGCCCTTGAGGAGAACAGTCGCTCCGGTGCGCTCGACCGCTTCACGGACGGCGCGTAGGGGATCATCGGTCACCCAGGACCGTGCCTCGCCGAGCAGGTTCCCCAGTTCCCCGGCGTGTGGGGTCAGTAGCCAGGTGTCGGGCACCTGGTCGGGCAGGTACTTCAGCCCATCGGCGTCGACCACGGCTGGCAGACCGGAGTCCAGGGCGGCGGCGATCACGTCGCCGCCGTCAGGCCTGTCCCCCCAGCCGGAGCCGAGCAGGTGGGCCTGCACCCGGCCGGGTGAGAACACGACGTTGGGAAGGACCCGGCCGATGATTTCCGCCGGCCTGTCCGCGCCGAGGAAGCGCACCATGCCGGCGCCGCCGTACACCGCTCCGTACGTCGAGAGCACCCCGGCCCCCGGGTACTGGTCCGAGCCGGCGTCGATGCCGACGACGCCACGGGAGTACTTGTCGCTGCGGGAGTCCGGATACGGCCAATCCGTGAGCTCCGCTTCCTCCATCTGCCGTAGCCATCGGTCACCGGGCACAGTTAGCCCGCCCAGGCCGATGTCGATCACCTGGATCTCGCCACAACGACTCCGAGCGGGTTCCATGAGGTGGCAGGGCTTGTGCGCGCCAAAGGTCACCGTCCGGGTCGCGCGAATCGAAGCCCCCGGAACAGCTCCGGTGTCGGCGTCCACCCCGGAGGGCAGATCGACGGCCACAATGGGCACCAACCAGGAGTCCAGCGTGCCCGCCAGCCTTGCGACCAGGTCGGGTAGACCGGGGCGCCCACCGATGCCGAGAATGCCGTCAACCGCAATGTCAGGCTTCGAGGACCTCTGGTCTTCGACCAGATCCAACTCGTCGATGTCGATCAAGCGGCCACCGGCATCTCGCAGTGCCGCGAGCCCCGGGCCGTGAGGCTGGCCCAAACACCGAACTGCCGTCACCGCCGCTCCGCGGCGAGCCAGCCGGGCACCGGCGAAGAGCGCGTCCCCGCCGTTGTTGCCGGGACCCACCAAGATCATGATCTTGGTGCCATAAGTCCTGTCCCGAGCTTCAGCAGCCTCCCGACCTACTGCCGCGGCCACACCGCTGGCCGCCCGCTGCATCAGCGTGTCTTCGCCCACCTCCGCAAGAGCCTCGGCTTCGAGGGCGCGAATAGTTGCCACGTCGTAGGCGTCGATCATTCAAGCCTCGCAAACCACCACGGCTGACGCGATCCCCGCGTCATGAGACAAGGAGAGATGAATGGTCCCGACGCCAAGCTGCTTCGCCCGATCGGCGACGGTGCCAGTGATCGAGAAAGCAGGCCGGCCGTGGTCATCGGTGAGCACTTCGGCATCCAACCAGGACATGCCCGACGGCGCACCTAGCGCCTTGGCCAATGCTTCCTTGGCGGCGAACCTGGCCGCCTGAGAGGCGATCGGGCGTTCGGCTTCGGCTGGCGTGAAAAGCCGTGCCACCAGTCCGGGACGCCGCTCCACTGATTCGGCAAATCGGGCGACGTCGCACACATCGATTCCCACCCCGATGATCATCCGCGGTAGATGATCACGGTCACTCCACCGTGACAGATTTGGCCAGATTGCGCGGTTGGTCGACGTCGTGGCCCTTCTGCGTCGCCAGTTCGCAGGCGAACATCTGCAGCGGCACCGTAGCCACCAGCGGCTGCAGCAGCGTAGAGACCTTCGGCAACCGGATCAGGACGTCCGCGAAGGGCTCGACTTCATGATCATCTTCCTCCGCCAGCACCACCGTGCGAGCTCCGCGGGCTCGAATTTCCTGGAGATTGGAGACCACTTTGTCGTGCAACATGTCCCGCCCCTGCGGAGGTACCACCACAAAGACGGGAAGCTGATCTTGTACCAAAGCAATGGGGCCGTGCTTCAATTCGCCGGCGGCGAAGCCCTCAGCATGGATGTAGGCCAGCTCCTTGAGTTTCAGGGCTCCCTCGAGTGCGACGGGATAACCCACGTGCCGGCCGAGGAACAGCACCGAAGGCTCGTCGGCGAAGTCCGCGGCGAGCTTCAGGACTGAGTCAATGCCGTCCAGCACGGCGCCGACCGCGGCGGGCATGGTGGCCAGCTCGCGCATGGTGGTGGCGATCTCGTCCAAGAATTTCGTGCCCCTGATCTGGGCCAGGTAAAGGCCGAGCAAGTAGCACGCGACGAGCTGGGTGAGAAAACCCTTCGTCGAGGCGACCCCCACCTCGGGACCGGCGTGGGTGTAGATCACCGCGTCGGACTCGCGCGGGATGGTGGAGCCGTTGGTGTTGCAGATGGCCAGCACGCGGGCGCGCTGTTCGCGCGCGTGCCGGATGGCCATCAACGTGTCGGCAGTCTCGCCGGACTGGCTGATCGCAACCACGAGCGTGCTGGGCCCCACGATGGGGTCGCGATAGCGGAATTCGCTCGCCAGCTCGACCTCGCATGGGATTCGGGTCCAGTGCTCGATCGCGTACTTGGCCACGAGACCGGCATAGAACGCGGTGCCGCACGCGACGACGACGATCTTGTCCACCGCGCGCAACTCCGCTTCGCCGATCCGGATCTCGTCCAGGATGAGCTTGCCGTGCGCGTCGTGACGGCCAAGCAGGGTATCGGCGACGGCCTTTGGTTGCTCGTAGATCTCTTTGCGCATGAACCAGTCGTAGCCCCCCTTTTCGGCCGCAGAGAGATCCCAGTCGACGTGGTAGGGCCGGACGGACGCCGTCGATCCGTCGAAGTTTGTGATCACGATCTCCGCAGCGGAGATTTCCACCACCTGGTCTTGACCGAGCTCGATCGCTTCACGGGTGTGCTCAATGAACGCCGCGACATCCGAGGCCACGAAGTTCTCCCCCACCCCGACACCAACGACCAGCGGAGAGTTGCGTCGGGCCGCCACGACGTGGTCCGGGTCCGTGCTGTCCACGGCCACCAAGGTGAAGGCGCCCTGCAGCCGAGCACACACCGCGCGCATCGCGTCGGCCAGGCTCGTACCCGCGGCGACCTGCAGTCCCAGCAGGTGAGCCACGATCTCGGTATCGGTTTGCGAGGTCAATGTGACGCCCGCCTGGTGCAGTTCGGCGCTGAGCGAGACGTAGTTCTCGATGATGCCGTTGTGCACCAACGCAACGCGGCCGCCGGCCGAAAGGTGCGGATGCGCGTTCACGTCATTGGGAGCGCCGTGCGTCGCCCACCTCGTATGACCAAGACCCAGCCCGGCGCGCGGCAGTGGCTCCTCGGCCAGGAGCTTGTCGAGGTTGGAGATCTTTCCTGCCTTCTTGGCGAGGTGAACGGCGTTCTCCGCGACGATCGCCACTCCGGCGGAGTCGTACCCCCGGTATTCCAATCGCCGCAACCCTTCGACCACCACGTCCAAGGCGGCCTGCGGCCCCACGTAGCCCACGATTCCGCACATAGGCAGCAAGGCTAATGCAGACTCGGGCACGCATTAGATTTCTGACATGCGGCGCGACGGGCAGGCGCTTGGCCCGTACGTGGAACGAAGTCGGGCCGACTGGGCTGAGCTGGCCGCCTCGACACCGATGGCCGTGGATGCGGCCACTCTCGAGCGGCTGCGCGGCCTTGATGATCCGACCAGCCTGCTCGATGTCCGTGAGGTCTACCTGCCGTTGACTCGGCTGCTCAGCAGCTACGTGTTGCACACCGGGGAGCTGCATCGTTCGACCAACGACTTTCTGAAGCTCTCGGTCAGCCGGACGCCGTTCGTGATCGGCATCGCCGGCTCGGTAGCGGTGGGCAAGTCGACCACGGCGCGCCTGTTACGGGAGCTGCTGGCTGCTTGGCCGGAGCATCCGCGCGTCTCCCTGGTGACCACCGATGGGTTCCTGCTGCCGAACGCAGAGCTCGAGCGGCGGGGGCTGATGAGCCGGAAAGGCTTCCCCGAGTCCTACGACCGCCGGGCGCTGCTGCGCTTCGTGATGGATGTGAAGTCAGGCAAGGACGAGGTGACGGCACCGGTCTACGACCACCTGACGTACGACATCGTGCCCGATGCGAGCGTCCTGATCCGGCGATCCGACATCTTGATCTTGGAGGGCTTGAACGTCCTGCAACCGGCTCGGATGCGGGCAGACGGAACCAGCGGGCTTGCGGTCAGCGACTTCTTCGACTTCTCCGTCTATGTCGATGCGGACGACGATGACGTCCGCGACTGGTACGTTCACCGGTTTCTGGCGCTCCGAGACACTGCCTTCCGCGATCCCCGCTCGTACTTCGCCCGCTATGCCGACCTAAGCCAGGAGCAGGCGGTTCGGCAGGCGCGGTACGTGTGGGACACCATCAATGGGCCCAACTTGAGCCAGAACATCCGCCCCACCCGGGGCCGGGCTACCGCCATCCTCCGAAAAGACAGCGATCATCGCGTGGAGTGGGTCCGGATCCGCAAGGTGTGATCAGGCCGGCCGCAGATGGGCTGGAGCGGACTCGCACCACTCCAATTCGGCGATGGCGCGACCGCAACCGATAGCGTCGCCTACATGACCACAACGCAATACCCGGTCACCTCGTCGAGGCAGCGGATGACGCTCGGCGCCGGCACCGCGATGAAGATCGGCTTCTTTGGAGCGTTCGGCGCGTTCTTATTCATGTTGATCGTCTACGCGATCATCGGCCTGATCGCTCTTGTACTCGTCGTCACAGACACCTTCGATTCCCTGGTGAATCTGTTCCCGAACTGAGCGCAGTAGCCCATGATCGGGCCGGGCCCTCGACAGGGGTGCTCAGAGCGCGAGATGCGACCGTACGGCGTCGGCGAGCCGGTAGGCGACGTCATTGGCCGCCTCGAAGGTTTTCGCCTCCACCATGACCCGGACCAGCGACTCGGTTCCCGACGGTCGGAGTAACACCCGGCCGCTGTCGCCCAACTCCTGCTCGGCCTCGGCGATGGCCCGAGTCAGGTCGGGATGAGAGTCCGCGCGCGCCTTGTCGACACCCGGCACGTTGATCAGCACCTGGGGCATCCGGGTCATCACAGCCGCCAGCTTGGCCAGCGTCTCACCGGTGTTGGCCATGATGCTCATCAGGTGAAGCGCGGTGAGTACCCCGTCCCCGGTCGTCGCGTGCTCCATCATGACCACGTGGCCGGATTGCTCACCACCGAGTGAGAAAGGGCCGTCGTGCATCGCTTCGAGCACGTACCGGTCGCCCACCTTTGTCTGCTCGACCCGAATCCCGTTGTCCCTCATGGCCTGAACGAACCCGAGGTTGCTCATCACCGTGGCCACCACGGTGTCGTTCTTGAGTCGACCAGCGTCCCGGAGAGCGAGAGCCAAGATCGCGAGGATCTGGTCACCGTCGACCACCATGCCGTCGGCGTCGACCGCCAGGCAGCGATCGGCATCTCCGTCGAGAGCGATGCCAATGTCGGCATGGTGCTCGACAACAGCGGAGCGGAGCGAGTCCATGTGCGTCGATCCACAGTTGTCGTTGATGTTGATGCCGTCCGGCGTGGCATGGATCCGGATCACCTCGGCGCCTTGAGCCTCGAACGCCGCTGGAGCCGCGATGTAGGCCGCACCGTTGGCGCAATCGACGACGACCTTGATGCCTTCGAGACTGACCGGACCGCCCAGGCTTGACACAAGATGGGCGATGTAGTGCTCAACCAGAGCAGGATCGTCGCGAACCCTTCCCACATCGGCGCCAGTCGGCCGCGGACTTGCTCCGTTAAGTCTGGCCGCGGTCATCCGGACCTCGATCGCGTCCTCCAGCTCGTCGCCCAACTTGGCCCCGCCGCGCGCGAAGAACTTGATGCCGTTGTCGGGCATCGGGTTGTGGCTGGCAGAGATCATCACACCGAGGTCGGCGAACGTAGCCCCGGTCAGGAAGGCGACGCCGGGGGTGGGCAACACCCCTAGCCGTACGACGTCGACTCCGGCACTGGCCAGGCCGGCCACGACCGCCGCCTCGAGGAATTCACCGGAAGCACGGGGGTCCCGACCCACCAAGGCGACGGGACGGTGATCGCCGAAAGCTCCGGTCTCGGCAAGCACAGCTGCCGCCGCGACGGAAAGGCCGAGCGCCAGCTCGGCGGTGAGCTCGTCGTTGGCTCGGCCGCGAACCCCATCGGTGCCGAACAGGCGACCCATGGTCGAACGGTCAGCGCTTGCTGTACTGCGGCGCCTTGCGAGCCTTCTTCAGACCCGCCTTCTTGCGCTCCTTGATGCGCGCATCGCGGGTCAGCATGCCCGCCTTCTTGAGGGAGGGGCGGCTGGCTTCGGCATCCACGGCATTGAGCGCGCGAGCCACACCGAGCCGCAGGGCTCCAGCCTGGCCGGTGACTCCGCCGCCGTGAATCCGGGCGATCACGTCGTAGGAGCCGGCCACCGCTGCGGCCGTGAAGGGCTCGGCGACGATCTGCTGATGCACCTTGTTGGGGAAGTAGTCGTTCAGATCCCGACCGTTGATGCTCCACCGGCCACTTCCAGGAACGATCCGAACCCTGGCCACCGCCTCCTTCCGCCGACCCGTGGCGCCTGAAGGAGCCACCACGGCGGGCCGACCTGCTGGGCCCTGGGACGCCTGCGGCGTCGCTTCAGAGCGGTAGGCGATCTCCCGATCGTTGTCCACGAAGGGAGTGATCTCGTCCTCGGTGGTTTCGGTGGCGGTATTGGTCACTGCGCGGTTCCTTGCTTTCGCTTGCGGGCTACTGGGCGATCTGGGTCATCTGGTAAGGCTGAGGCTGCTGGGCGCGGTGCGGGTGTTCGGGACCGGCGTACACCTTGAGCTTCTTGATCAGTTTGCGACTGAGCTTGTTCTTGGGCAGCATCCCCCACACCGCAAGCTCCACGGCCCTTCGGGGGTTCCGATCGAGGAGTTCGCCGTACGGCACCGCGTGCAGGCTGCCAGGACGACCCGAGTGCCGGTACGCGAGCTTGTCGGTCCGCTTCTTGCCGGTGAGGGCGATCTTCGATGCGTTCACCACCACGACGAAGTCACCACTGTCGAGGTGCGGTGCGTAGGTCGGCTTGTGCTTGCCCCGCAGCAGCGTCGCGGCGGTCACGGCTAGCCGACCCAGGACGACGTCGTCCGCGTCGATCACATGCCAGGACCGCGTGATGTCGCCAGGCTTCGGGCTATAGGTAGACATGACCAGACTTCCGTTGTGAAGACACTTGTCTGCGTAGGGTGCCGGGCGCTGACTCGCTGACACCCGCTGCAGGGCAGCGTCAGCTCCCTGCGTTGACGCAACAGCCGTCTAGGCTACCCGCCATCCGTCGGGCCGGTCAAAGTGAGCAGACATCGAGCAAGCGAAGAAGTGTCGCCAAAGTCATAGGTGCCCCTACTAGTCCGGCCGATGCGCGCCAACGTAGGTTTACCGCATGGCCGATACGCTCAGCATCCGCGACAACCGGACGGGTCAGCAGTATGAGGTCCCGATCTCCGACGGCACAATTCGGGCCGCAGATTTGAAACAGGTCGCTGTCGACGATGAGCCTGGGCTCGCCACTTACGATCCCGGGTTCGTGAACACCGCGTCGTGCCGAAGCTCGATCACCTATATCGACGGCGACGCCGGCATCCTCGAATACCGCGGCTACCCGATCGAGCAGCTCGCCGAGAGCTCCACATTTCTGGAGGTTTCCTACCTGCTGCTGTACGGCGAGCTTCCGACGCAGGATCAACTGGACAGCTGGGTGCACGAGGTCACGTACCACACGTTCCTGCACGAGAACCTCAAGCAGTTCATCCAGGGTTTCCGCTACGACGCACATCCGATGGGCATGCTGATGGCGGCGGTGAGCGCGCTGTCGACGTTCTATCCCGACGCGAGGGACATCAAGGACCCGGACAATCGCAAACTGCAGATCACTCGGCTGATCGCCAAGATGCCCACACTGGGCGCGTTCGCCTTTCGTCACGTGCAGGGCAAGCCGTACGTCTATCCGGACAACCGTCTCTCGTACACGGCCAACTTCCTGGCCATGCTCTTCAAGATGAGCGAGCCCACCTACGAGGCCGACGAGCGGCTGGTGAAGGCACTGGAGATCTTGTTCATCCTGCACGCCGACCATGAGCAAAACTGCTCCACCAACGCCGTGCGCTCCGTCGGTTCGGCGGAGGCTGACCCCTACTCTGCCGTCGCCGCCGGGATCGGCGCCCTCTTCGGACCGCTGCATGGCGGGGCCAACGAGGCAGTCCTCAAAATGCTGAAGCGGGTGCGCTCTACCGAGAGGATTCCGGACTTCATCGAGGGTGTGAAGGGCGGCAAGGAAAAGCTGATGGGCTTCGGCCACCGGGTGTACAAGAACCACGACCCGCGAGCCACGATCATCAAGAAGGCCTGCGACGACGTCTTCGCGGTCA